>JABRVX010000020.1 GCA_039961735.1 Fimbriimonadia bacterium | reverse complement strand
CTTCGAGGCCGCGCATGTGGCGGGCCTCGGGGCACATCTCGGCAGCGTGCTGTGGGGTTTCGGCCACTCCGGCAACGAGGTGGTGGCGGCCTACGGTTTCTACCGACGCGACTTCGGCAAGGGTTGGCGGTTGGAAGCGAGAGCCGGTGCGTTACCCAATCGGCCGGAGCCTCTGGGCGCAGATGCGAAGCTGGGCGGCACACTCTTCGTCGGCAAGCGCCTCGGTCCCGTCTTTATTGGAGCGCTGTACGAGAAGCGCGAGAGCGAGAGAGCTTACACGGGGGTGCTGGTGCAGTTCGCCCGGGGACCCCTCACGGAGTTTGCCGGTGCAACCACGATAGACTACCAGCGCAGCCCTGAGGGAGTGTCGTTTCAGCTTAGCGTCGCCCGCGTGCGCTTCGGCTTCGACCGGGCCGCTCCGACCGGCGCCGAGCTAGTGGGCGAGATCACCGCCCGCCGACTGCGCACCCTGTGGCAAGGCGGCTACGACCGCAATCAGGCCGAGTTCCGAACCGCTTCGTGGGGAGAGACATCGGGTCCGGGGCTCGCCGTCGTCGTCGAGGAAAGCCCTTGGTATCTGGACCTCGAGGCTCTCGTCAGTCCTCACACGACGCTGCGAACCGAGTGGTTTCGCGATAGGCAGGGACCTGGCCAATATCGGCAGGACGTGGTATACCGCTTCTACCGCCTGAAGAACTAATGAGTACGCGGTCCCGGTGCAGCGGGACCGCGTACTCCCATGCGAGGGACCGAAACTACACCCACCCACGTTGGCGGCAAGCGTTCGCTACGCGCTGAACTGCAACCAAGTAAGCTCCGGTACGCGGGTCCACTTTGCTCCGAGTACTCATCTCGTGCACGGCGTGGAAGGCCTCGGACATTCGCGCGTCCAACTGCCGATGAATCTCCTCGACCTCCCAGTAATAGTTGTAGGCGTTCTGCACCTGCTCGAAGTAGCTGACCGTGACGCCACCCGCATTGCACAGAAAATCTGGGATGACATACACGTTGTTGCGATAGAAGATCTCGTCCGCCTCTGGTGTCGTCGGCCCGTTGGCCAGCTCGGCGATGATCTTCGGACGCACGCGGGGGGCGTTTGCTGCTGTCAGCACATTCTCCAGCGCAGACGGCATCAGCACGGTAGCCGGATACTCCAAGAGCTGCTCATTGCTGATGAACTCTGCGCCAGGGAAGTTGATGACGCTTCCCGTGGTCATCTTGTGCTCCAGCACTTCGTCGTACTTGAGGCCGCTCGGACACAGGATGCCACCCTTCGAGTCGCTAACGGCAACCACCTTGAGCCCGAGCAGCTCGGTTCCGAGCTTGTGAGCGAACTGGCCGGCGTTGCCATAGCCCTGGATGGTCGCCTCGGCCCCATTCGTCTCGATGCCCAGCGTCTTCGCCGCTTCACGAACGGTGTAAATGCCACCTCGCGCGGTAGCATCGCCCCGACCCTCGGAACCACCGCTCTGGATCGGCTTACCCGTGATGACGCCCGGCGCCTTGTGCCCGATCATCGTCTCGTACTCGTCTAGCATCCAAGTCATGATCTGAGGCGTGGTGTACACGTCCGGCGCTGGAACGTCACGGTAGGGACCTATCACATGTGCGATAGCGCGAATGTAGCCTCGACTAAGGCGCTCCAGCTCGGCTCTGGACAGCTTCTTGGGGTCGCATATCACGCCTCCCTTCCCGCCGCCGAGGGGGATATCTACTACGGCCGTCTTCCACGTCATCCACGCCGCGAGTGCGCGAACGGTGTCCACCGTCTCGTCGGGGTGAAAGCGAATACCGCCCTTGCAGGGACCGCGGGCGTTGTTGTACTGCACGCGGAAGCCGGTGAAGATGCGCACTGAGCCGTCATCCATGTGGATGGGGATCTGGACACGAACTTCGAACATGGGTTCACGAAGGAGCTGGTGCACGGCCGGTTCCAATTCGAGCAGCTTTGCAGCGTGGTCGAGTTGCGCCTGGGCGACTGCAAAGGGGTTCAGCCCCTGGTCGGAAGGCTTCGGTGGAACGATTGACATCGCCTGATTCTCCTTTGAATCGTCTCTTTAGGCTCCCGCTCAATGCCAAGCCGCATCGCTCATGCCTGAACGAGCGCCTATAGGTACAGAGTACCTAATCATCAGCAGAATTGGCAGCCTAGCTCATGAGAAAAATCACGAATCCCCCTGGACCTGCAACCGGCTACTCTCCCCGCAGGGGCTACGGATCTGTCGTCGAACGGTCGTGTAGATGGCAGAGGTTCAGCAGCGCGAGCCTGAAGTAGCAGCTCCCGCGGGCATATGGTCCGTTCTTGCAACACCCTTCGATGCGAAAGGTGAAGCGGACTATGGTGCGCTGCACGCCGAGGTCCAGTGGCTCGCGGAGCTAGGCGTCCGCGGGGTCATCGTGAACGGCGTGACCAGCGAAGCGCACAAGCTGTCCCACGAAGAGCGTTGCCTGGCTGCCGAGACGGTTCGCGCGGCCCTGCCCGACGGAACCGGCCTGGTGATAGGCATCCTGGAGCCGAGCTACCCGCTGATCCGGAGCGCAGCAAATCGCGCGGGGGTACTAGAGCCCGATGCAGTCATGGTGTGGCCTGGTTTCAGCCCGGTGGTGAACGCCAAGCAATTCGAGGCTATGCAGAACACGGCTGCTGAGGCATCGGGAGCACCCGTCATCATGCAGGACGCAGCGTTTTTCGGCCCGCCGCCACTGCAGCCGGAGGACATCGCCGCGGCAATCGACCGCAACGAATGGGTGTGCGGTGTGAAGGTCGAGGCACCCCGAAGCATCGAGAGAATGCAGGCAATCCAACAACGTCTCGAACGCCCAGTGATGCTCATCGGGGGCCAGGGCGGTCGCTTCATGCCTCTCGAGTACGAAGTAGGCGCTCGGGCATTCTTCATCGGCCCCGGATTCCCAGACCTCTACCTATCTGTCTTAAGGGAGTTGGAGGCGAACGGGGACCTGGCTCACTCATGGCGGAGACTCGTTCCCTTGCTGGACTTCATGTTTCAGAGCGCGGAGTTCGCCACCGCCTGCTACAAGCGCCTGATGGTTGAGCGCGGCGTCTTCATCAACGCCAAACCTCGCGCCCCGGGAGCCACACTCCTGCCCATCGAGGAGAAATACCTTCTGCGGTTGGGGCACGAACTGGGACTGTTGTGATGGAGAAAGGCGTATGGGCCTACCCGTGGGATCTGCTGGCCGAACCGGACAGCGCCCGGCGCCACGCCGACATGGGTCTCGACTATGTTTGTGTCGCCGTACGGTATCACGCCGTGCGAGCGCTGACCTATCGTCCGGACGTCCCGCGCATCACGACGCAACCTATGGGCAGGAGCTGGCTGGACGAAGCGGCAAGCCTCACCGGGCGGTACGCAGCTTCGGGCGTTGCACTGGACGCCTGGATCGTCTGCTTTCATGAGGACCCGGCTCCAGAAGGCCAGCGGGTGCTCAACTGCTTGGGTGACGAGTACCCCTGGGCCTCGTGCCCACGTCACCCCGAGGCACGTGAGCGCATTCTCTCGTTCATCGAGCGGGCCGCCATGACGGGTGCCTTCCGGACGCTGGAGTTGGAGGCCTTCGGCTTCTATGGTCTCACGCACGGCTCCGAGCACGACAAGGTGCAGTTGCCGGCGCAGGCACAGCTAGTCGAGACCCTATCGTTGTGTTGCTGCCCCAGGTGTCGAGCGGCCACAGGAGCGACATCGGAGGATCTGGCGCAGTTGGTGAAGCGGATGCTTCTCGGGTCGCCTGCGGAACGTGTCTCCCAGAGTAATGCGCCTGTGAGCCGTGGTTCGGACGACCTAGCACGCATCTTGGCTGCGGAAGGGGCTGCGCGAGCAGCGTACTGCGATGAGCTCTCGGCCGAGGTGATGGAGCGGGTGAGGGGGCGGACGAGGATACGTCTTCAGGTGTCGCCCGACAATCGCGTCTTCGGTGCGGTGCGGCAGGTACCCGCGCCCAATGCCATCCTGCCGGACGAATTGGTCGTCCCCGTTTGGTCCAGCGATCCTGCCGAAGTACGGGATGCTGTCCGAAGGACTCTCGCCGAGCTGCAGGGCTGTGACGCCGAGAGCCTTCAACGCAAACAGCAGAGGTCTCCGGGGGTGATCGCGGGCTTCGCCGCCATCCCTCCGCACTGCACGATGGAGAAAGTCGAGCTAGCCGTCAGGACCGTGCTGCTGGCCGGCCCCGACGGCCTATGCGCCTATCACGACGGCATGATGCACCCAGAAGCCCGTCGTGCCTATGCCGAAGCGCTCGCTGCTCAGTCCTGAACAACGAACTGCTCGAGATGCCGCAGGCCGATAATCAGGCCTTCGTCTTCCATCTTCCTTCCGCGAGGATGGTCGCGGTACACGGCATCATGCCAACCCTCGATATTCAGGTCACCGTGGTAGCCCTGCCTTCGCAGTTCCTTGATGCACTCCGCCCAGTCCGTGTCACCCAGTCCAGGGAAGCAGTGTTCGATAGCGCCCGCGCTCCACACGCCGTTCGCCGCAAGCAGATCGCGGTTCACCTTCGCGTCCTTCGCGTGCACGTGATAGACCCGCGAGCCGAACTTCCGCAGCGTCTGCACAGGGTCAATGAACATGCAGATGAGGTGACTGGGGTCCCACTCCAGACCGAGCGCATTGCTGCCAACGGCATCGAAGCAAGCTTCCCACATCCAAGGGGTGCACATACAGTTGTTACCACCGGGCGGCTGATGATACGGACCCATCGGGCAGTTCTCGAAGGCGATCTTTACGCCGTGGTCCTCAGCGAACTTGGCGTGCTCCGTCCACACCTTCTTGAACAGGGGGATGCTGTCTTCCAGTGGAGCGTTCAACTTCTTACCGCCGAAACCTCCGACTACCGGCACCTTCATGGCTTCCGCCAGAAGGATAACGTCGCGCACCAGCTTCTTATGCGCTCGGACATCCGGCCCGTCCAGGTGATTCACGTAGAAGCCGGCGATACAGGAGATGCGGAGTCCCGCCGCGTCGAAGGCGGCCCGCACATCTTTTGCCTTCCGCTCCCAACCCGGCTTCCCCGGCCGGTAGGGGGCATCCGTCTGAGGTGCGAACTCCGCAGAGCGGAAACCGTTCTCCTTTGCGAACTTCAGCCGACCCTCGTCGAAGCCCATGATAAAGCCAATTCGCATCGTGTCCTCCGTTTCGAGACGCCGAGACGTCCCAAGTGCTTGCCTCTAGGTTCCTCGACACCCGCATATCTCCTTTGTGAAATGAGGCGCGAGCCGCATCTGTTCCTGCGACCTGCCTAGGACGCGAGCCGCGTAGTATCATAGGGGCTGGGCGGCAGCGAGCGCCGCCTATCTCAGCCTTCGAAGATGCAGGAAGGAGCATGTCCAGTTGGCAACGCTGAAGAATGCGCTCGCCGAGACAATCGCGAAGAGCCGTGAGGAGCTTCACCTTCTGGCGACTGAGCACGGCGACAAAGTGGTGGACCAAGTGACGGTCGGCCAGATTCTCGGGGGGCAGCGAGGGATTAAGTCTCTCCTATGTGACACGTCCGAGGTCCCACCAGACAAAGGACTAATCATCCGAGGACGGCCAATCAAGGATCTGGTGAACAGACTGCCCGAGGAGGTGTTCTACCTCCTCTGCACGGGCAACCTTCCGGACGAGGAGGGGCTTCACGATCTGCAGGGCGAGCTACGCAGCCGCGCCCATGTACCACAGTACGTATGGCACGTGCTCGACGCGATGGATCGCGATACACACCCGATGGCGATGTTCAACACGGCGGTACTCGTGCTCGTTCGGGAGTCGGTGTTTCAGCGCACATACCCTGAAATGCGCAAGCAAGAGTATTGGGAGGCGACCTACGAGGACTCCCTGAACCTAATAGCCAAACTGCCCGACATCGCCGGGTACATCTACCGCAAGCGCTTCAAGAAGGGGCCACACATACCACCACGTGAGGACCTAGACTTCGGCGCCAACTACGCTTACTGTCTGGGGCTGCTCGACGACAGCAAGCGCTTTGCCGACCTCATCCGTCTGTACCTAGTTCTACATTCCGATCACGAGAGCGGCAACGTGTCCGCCCATGTCACCCATTGCGTTGGATCCGCCCTCTCCGATACCTACTATTCGGTGTCCGCAGGGCTGAACGGGCTGTCAGGTCCGCTACATGGGTTGGCAAACCAGGAGTGCCTTGCGTGGGTATTGGACCTGATGGAACGTTTCGGAGGCGTGCCGACCGAGGAGCAGCTGTACCAGTATGCCTGGGAAACGTTGAATCGTGGGCACGTCATCCCAGGGTATGGCCACGCCGTGCTCCGAGTGGTCGACCCACGCTTCGAAGCTCTGCTGGACTTCGGCATCGATTGCTGTGGTCACAACCCTGTCATCCAGACCGTGGAGATGATCTACCGTGTCGTGCCGAAGGTGTTGAAGGAACAGGGCAAAGCCAAGAATATCTGGCCAAACGTGGATGCTATCAGCGGCGCGCTGATCTATCAGTTTGGCCTCAAGGAGTTCGAGTACTACACCGTGCTTTTCGGAGTTGCACGCGTGCTCGGCATGTGCGCTCAGCTTATCTTGGCACGTGGCATCATGGAACCCATCGAGCGTCCGAAGTCCGTCACCACGCAGTGGCTGCAACAGGCCGTGCAGTCATTGAAGTAGAGGTAGTTTCTGGCAGTGGCCGCGCTGCTACTGCACCAACCTTACCGTTGAGCCAGCCATCTCGCAGTCGCTCCTGGCGTCGCGTGATCTCGGTCATCGGCGTCACCGAAACGGACTCCACCCTGTTATTCTCATCCGTCCGCATGGTACACCGGATCCCGAAAGCAGCAAAAATCTCACGGAACGGCAACTCGTCCGTGCTTCGCGCCACCTTGTCGTAGAAGGGACCCATCTCTGGACCACCTAGCTCGATGCATGCGTCTCGGATGCCGTCCTCCGCAAAGCCTGGTCCAATTCCTCTCCCGCACTTCTCGTACAGCAGGCGCATCACGTCGTCCAGGCTGCGTCGGCCATCGGTCAGATCACGCATTTTCAGGTCCAGGCACAAACCGACCAACTTGCCCTTTAGGTAGTAGTCGAGGCCGCCGTACCCGGAGTGCGTTCCACCTTCCCACGTGCGAAGGGAGCACTCGTCTGCCGATACTTTGAGACGAGACGGGTTCTGTTGCAAACGCAGGATGTCGCGTCCCCACGTAGCAAAGAACTCGTCGCGGCTGAGGAGGCCCGCACGCTGATTGAGGACCGTGGCGTAATAGTCCGTCACACCTTCGCTCCACCACAGGTTGCGTGTTAGCGCCGGGCCAGTATAATCGAAGGGGCCGAGCACTGCCGGACGGATTCGTTTAACGTTCCATAGGTGGAAAAACTCATGGGCGATGACGTGGACCACACGCGGACCCAGCCCCGCTGACATCCAGATGCTCGTCGAGTTCAGATGTTCCAATCCACCGCCGCCATCCGCACCCGGGCGGACGGAGAATAGGAACACATACCGCCGATAGGGAATGTCGTCGAAGAACGCGGTCTGACTCTCTGCAATGCGCTTGCATACTGCCACCAGACGCTTGCGGTCTACCTGGTCGGCTCCTTCGCCGAAAGTGACGCACTGATGGGTGACTCCCCGAACCCTAAACTCATCCACATTGAAGTGTCCGAGCTGTGCGGGTGCATCGGCGAGCACGTCGTAGTTCGGAGCGCGATAGGTGTTCTTACCTGCCGGGTCGAGCCCGATGGCAACTCGCCACCCGACGGGGATCGCGAAGTGCACCGAACAGGCTTCGTCCTTTCTGTCCACGACGTACATGTACGTGGCCGGCCCAGCTATTTGCAGGCCAGCGTTCGGAATCGCATCCCGCGTAACCCTGTATGTCATTACTAGCTTCTTCTGCCCCGGTGCGAACACAGACCATGTGATGTCATCCTCGCGCGTGACTATCAGTTCGGAGCCATCCGCCCCTTGTGCCTTCACGTCATCGATGGCTCGGAAGTGCCGCTGACGGATATACGCGCCGGGCGTCCACGACGGGATCTGGAACCGGATGGAATCCCCTTTGACAGAAGCCACTATCTCGACGCCTACGTATGTCTGACCGGGTGCCGCCGACACCGTGTACTCGACGACTGCAAACGCACATGCCCATAGCAACAGCACTAGGCTCGCTATGACGGCGCGATAGGAGTATCTTCTCAATCCGTTAGTCCTTCTTCGCCGGGGCTGCTGCTCTTACAGTGATCTCCGCAAGCTGCCCTCCACGCTCGCTCCGATTGACGATCCGCACATACCGCCCTCGCACTGGCTCTCCACGATATGCAAGCCGCCACCACTCATGGTCATTCGGGTCCACGTCCCGCTTGTGTCCGATGCTCCACTGCCAGTTTTCTTCCGCGGCAAAGGCTGCGGCCGCCCCCTCGGGCCCAGTGTTAGAGAGAACGTAAAGGTCGAATTTGCCCCAGAAGTCGCCATGACGCCCATAGGCATGGAGAGTCACCTCACCCACGTCGTGCTCGGCACCCAGGTCTATGGTAACCGAGGCGTTCGGGGTCGCGGGGAACGGGTAGACAGTCTTGGGATCGCCGTCCGTTAGAACCCGTGGGGCTTCCGTGCTAGCCCACGACACGGTCACCGGGCGACCCGCTGCCACGTTCTCAGGCTCCAAGGGGCGCGGGCAGAGCGTGAAGTGCACATCCTTGATCAACACGGATTCCGCGCCACGGTAGTAGGCAGTGACCATCTCCCACAGCTTCAGGAGTTGCCACTCCTCCTGGCCCTCGTAACGAATGCGAATCAGAAACACACCGTTACCACCCACCACGTCGATCCGGCCGAACGGGTTGGGCCGCAACACGTGGCCGGTCAGCGTCTTGAACTCCCGCTGCTCACCCGTGGGCCTGTTCGGCAGCCGGAAAACACCGGTCTCGTCCGTCACACCCTCGAACACAGGCGGCTCGTCCTTGAACTGCCCGCCGTTGAGTTGGTAGAAGCTGAGCTCGGCATTGGGCACAGGCTTGCCACCGCCATCCAGAGCCCGCAGAAAGACGAGCGGAGGTAGGTCGTAGAGAAACTCACCGTAGAATCCGCGACGATAACCTAAGTTCGAGTTCAAACCGCCGACGTCCAGCGCGGCATACAGCCCTGTCGGCTCGAACAAGCGAAACTCCAACCTGCTATCGCGCACGGGCTCGTTGCGGATTGCGAGGAAGCCGGGCACCACCGTGTCGTTCCGTGTGTCGCCACCACCCATTAGGCCGCCGTAGGGGTCTATGTTGCCCCTCGTGATGACGTGTTCTCCGCCGGCCTTCAGCCGCACCTTACCGCGCTCTCCGTTCGGAAGACTGGCGTCTATGTTCATCACGTAAATGTCCATCAGGCCGATCTGGTGACTGCACTCGTGGATCAGCGCCCCGTCGAGGTTCGTGCGAATGTAATCGCAGTAGCGTCGCACGTTGTCGGGGTCATCCTCGGACCACTCGAACCCCCACTCGCCATCGTAGTTGAAGTCCGTCTTCCCTCCGGGAATGTGATTGCCGCCCGAAAGCGTGCCATCAGGCACTACGGTAATACGCTGAATCCGCACACGCTCCAAGCAACCATCGGGAGCGAACGAAAACTTCGAGTTGGGCATGTAGACCTCGTTCCAAAGAGAGAACTGCCACTGAATCCAATCCTCGAAACTGTAGCTGCCCAACCCGTTCAGCTTGGATGCAAGGTAGTCCGCAACCGACTTTTCGCACCAGATGCCGAAGTTAAGGCCGTGCGAGTATATGCTGAGTCGGTTGTTGTTCTGAGTGACCTCAGGTGTCGTTGTCTCGACCTGCAGCGCGACAGTGCGAATGCGATGATCCGAGTGGTCGTTCACCCAGATAGCGGGGATCTCCAGGAGTACGGTCTCGCCGGGCTGCACGGCTCCCGTGTGCTCACCCGAACGCACCTCCTTTCCATTGATGGACCAGGTATATCGGAAGCCGTTCACGGCTCCCTCTAACGCCTGGTTGCGTACGTGTCCGCGGTAGGTCACTAGCGAACCATCCGCCGGCCACTTTGGATCGGAGGCAAATCCCGGCTTGTCCATGATGCCGACACGAGTGCCTCTGTCCTCCTTCTGTGTGTAAGCGTTGGTCGGGTCGTAGCGCTTGAACTCCGGCAGGCGCTCGATGTATGCCACCGTCAGATCCGGCCCGCGGGCTGGTTCCTCGGTGTCCGTGAAGGAGATTTCGAGCGCCGGCCTGCCTACTGCGGCCTCCGACGATGCGAACTGAACGCCGGCTTCCTGTACTACTATCACCCAGCCGTAGTTGGTGTACTCGCGGTCGTACCAGCCCTGGACGTCTGCCTCCAATCCCGCAAGCTCGTAGGTCGCGATGCCGGGCGAAGGTCGCGCGATTGCGGATGCCCTTTCGACGAGGTCTTTGCCCCCTGCGGCACAGCCGGCGCCCGCCCAGCGCTCGCCCGACAACGCGCTCGGCGAGAAGCGGAAGTCCCACGTCGCCGACCACGGGGACTTGGTACCTGTCTTGCTGCGCCGACGCCCGTACCCCTCGTGCCAATCGGCCAGCACCCGGTGCAGACGTATCTCTCGCGGTGCGCTCCCGCCCGCCGAGGTCAGGATCAGCTTCGCCCCAGTGATTCGCTTGGCGGGACCGATGGCTCGGCGAAGATCGGTGAATCGGATCAGCGCACGGCTCTCTGGCCCACACTCCAACACCGGCTCGGCCCCATAGTTGCCTTCCTTGTCCCCTTTTGCCAGGAACGTGTCGCTGCAGTTCCAATATTTGTAGGGCTGCGCGTCTCTCACTCGCAGCTCCACACCGTCCTGCAACAGCACGCTGCTTGCATTGGGGGCTTGAGCTGCAAGCAACGAGCACGCTAGAGCGAACAACAGCATGAACTCACCTCTCGTCCCTTCCTCGTCGCGTACGGATTCGGCTTTCTCGAGCCTTGCTCCTGCCGTGCGCACGCAGCTGAGGCCGAATGCGCGTTTGCAGCCAATACTCTCCCCATTCGCTGCTGCATCGCTACTTCATGACATCGGCGAGCAGCCACGCCCCGTATGCGCAGTAGGCCATCACGAGGATAGCTCCCTCGTACCGGTTGATCAGCCCGCGACGACCGAACCCGTAGCCGATGACAAACAGGAAGAGCGTCAGGCTACTCATCACCATCCCATCGCGGAGTAGAACGTCGCGATGCAGTTCCTGCGGGTGGATAACCGCCGCCAAGCCCACAACGGCTAGCGTATTGAAGATGTTGGAGCCGACCACATTGCCGAGAGCAAGCTGGAGTTCCCCCTTCCGCGCGGCAACTACGGACGAAGCTAACTCTGGCAACGAAGTGCCCGCTGCGACGATCGTAAGACCAATGATTAGCTCGCTCACTCCCATACCCCTTGCCAAGCTCTCCGCTCCCCACACCAGCATCCGTGAACTCGCAATGAGGGTGACGAGCCCGAAAAGGGTCCAGAGCAGGGCGGTCAAGGGCTTCATCGAGCTTCGGCTGTACTCCACCTCGCTCTCTGCCGCAGCCGGGTCGGTTCCATCCTTATGACCCAATCGCCAGAGCCAGACCATCACTACGACGAACGCCGCCAGCAAAGCCAACCCATCAGCCCTGGTCAGGCCTCCATCCACGAGTTGGCCGATGCCGATCAGCGTGAGCAGGGCCAGCACGGGAAGCTCCCTTCGAAGAAGACTCGACTCCACAGGGATGGGACGGATGAGCGACGTGATGCCCAAGACCAAAGCGATGTTGAAGATGTTCGATCCGTAGGCATTCCCTACAGCTAGCGGGGTCTGGCGATCTGCCGCAGCGATGGCAGAGACGAGCAGCTCCGGTGCAGAGGTGCCGAACCCTACCACTAGCATCCCGATGGCTATGGGCGCGATACCAAGCGCGCGCGCCAGAGCGGCCGCTCCGCGGACGAAGCGTTCTGCGCTCCATGCCAACAGGGCTAGCCCAACGATGATGGAGAGGACGGCTCCCGACACTCGCCCATCATAGACCAGGAAGGATCGGCACCGAAGAGATCGTGGGGCTTGAAGCCCAGGTTAGCCGATGTGAAACTGCGGGGCTAGATGGCGGAGCGAGAGGGATTCGAACCCCCGTCCCGTTGCCGGGATACGGTTTTCAAGACCGTCGCCATCGACCACTCGGCCATCGCTCCGCTTCTCAGAGCATCCGGCAAGTCACTTCTTCGCATAGGGAGCGCAGAGTGGGTCGCCGATCACCACGTCCTTCCATTTCAAGAGTGGTGTCGCCATGTAGAAGCTCTCGGCCAGATTGTACCCATCGGTATAGCGGTCGAACAGGATGTCGGCAGGGCACAAGCCGATGGTGTAGGGCTCGGAGACGTATCCCTTGACCCCGGTGACACCGGCTGCGATCAGGTCGGCAATCAGGCTCTGCCCGCCGCTCGTCGGCCAGAAAGTTCGTCCGCTGGTGCTAACCGCCGTCTCGCAGATCGCCCCCGGCAGGAACTGCATGCTCTTGTATCCCTGGCTGTCGAATGCGTAGTCGTTGCTTCCCCAGGAATAGTAGCCAGCCAGACCGCTCTTTCGGCCCATGAAAGTCTCGGTCTCATCGAGGTAGACGTCGAAGCCCCGAGCTTTCAGGATGGCGGCCGCGTTGCGCATGGACCTGTTGACTTCGTCGTATCCGCCACCCTTGCGTTTGGGATCTAGGTCCAGCAAAAAGAGACCTTTATTCGGCTTGGCCGCCAGCGAGTTATCCACCAGCCTTTTCGCATCCTCCACCGAGTAGCCGTCCAGCCGAGTGACGAGGTAGAAGCCGTATTTCTTACGGCTGAAAGCCTCTCGCTTGGCGAAGTACGGGTTCTGAGACCTTTGGAAGCTCTCGACCTTGGTATCCGCGATGGGAGCGAACTTCAGGTCCATGGCGCCGAGAAAGGCATCCACGGAGTACCCACCTTCCTTGATGCGGATAGGCGTGCCTTTGGCCAATACGATAAAGTCGATCTTGTCCTTGAGCGCGGCCGACTCCAGCGCGCGCCTAACCGGTGCCTCGATGTGCATCTGGTATCCGGCCAGGCCGATCTCCTCGGCCGGGCTCACGTCAATCTCCACGACATTGGTTGGCGGAATGCCGCGCTTGGCAACGTAGTAGTCGGAAATCTGTTTCCCCATCGTGCTGCCGACGTTGCGCACGACGAGCACGCGGTCCGTGGGACCCGCTACTACAGGAGACAGAGCGACCGGTTGTGGCTGGGACGGCTCGCTCGCACAGCCCCCGACCAGGAGCAGACAAGACCAGACGAGGATCTGCGTGAATGCGACCCGATGCAGGCTCATGCTAACCTATACGATGCTTTCGCGCGACACCGCGCCAGGTCTGGCAAATTAGCGTGCCGACACAACTAGGCACGGCGCAGCATCTGCCGGAGCTCGGTCGCGATGCCAGCGTAGTCCAGGGCGACCTCTTCCGTGATCACGCCCTCCTTCACGTACTTCAGCAGACACTGGTTCATCGTTTGCATACCCCAGAAGCCGCCCTCTGCGATGGCGTGGTAGATCTCCCCGAAGTGTCCGTCCTCGATCAGCTTGGCGATGGTGGGCGTGCACACCATGATCTCGACCGCTGCCACACGATTGTTGCCGTCCACAGTCGGAACCAGTTTCTGCGCGACAATCGCGCGAAGCGAGTTCGCGAGGCGCTGGCTCAAGAAGGCCTTCTCGTGAGGTGGGAACATGTTGATGATGCGGTCGAGGGTCTCCTGCGCACTCGGCGTATGGACAGTCGAGAAAACTAGGTGGCCCGTTTCTGACGCCTGCATAGCCACCACCATCGTTTCGGGGTCGCGCATCTCGCCGATAAGGATGACGTCCGGGCTTTCGCGGACCACGGCTCGGAGAGCGACCTGGAAGTTCTCGGTATCGATTCCTACTTCGCGCTGGCTCACGATGGCCTGCTGATCGGCGTGCACGAACTCGATGGGGTCCTCGATAGTGACGATGTGGCAACGACGCACACGGTTGATAATGTCAATCATCGCGGCCAGCGTGGTGGACTTACCACAGCCGGTAGGCCCGGTGATCAGAATGAGCCCTTGGCGGCTTTTGCACATCTCGGCGAGGATCGGCGGCATGCCGAGCTGCTCTAACGTGTAGATATGAAGCGGGATGATGCGGAACACTCCCGCCACCTGCTGCCGCTCCATATAGATGTTTGCGCGGACGCGGGCGACGGGCTCCACCGTGAACGCCAGGTCGAGCTCGGGATGGTGTTCGAAGCGGCTGATCTGCTCGTGGCTCAAGCAGTTGTAGCAGAGGCGCTTCGTGTCGGCGGCAGTCAGCGCCGGGAGTCCCTCGATTGCCCTGATCTTGCCCGCCACGCGCATCGAAGGAGGGGAGCCGGCTTTGATGAAGACGTCCGATGCACGAGCTTCGAATCCGACGCGTATGAAGTCGGGAATCTCCATTTGGGTGATGTCTTTTTGGGCGACGTCAACGGACATGCTCACCAAACCTCCGGCCTCAGTAGCGTTACCTGCCCTCACCGCCGGCAGACAGCCGTAGGACGTAGTATACCAACACGCCCACGAGTACTGAGCCCCCAATCGCTACGAGGATGTACATCCCTAGCGGCCACGGCTTGCGAACGGACTGCTTCTGCTCCGGCGGCGGAGCAGTGAAGATGGACGGGATGACGACGTCCTTGGGGTCGGTCGCCGAGACGTGAACGAACATGTGCACGTTGTCGGGCCCTGCCACCGCGCTCATCGTTGCCGCATCGCTCTTGAACGTCCCAAACCCACGGTACGGAAACGACGGCACCAGCCAGAGCACGTCCAGGTCCTGGATCTCGGACAATGCTCGCGCAACGGCCTGCACATCCAAGGCGCCCGTCTTGCGGTCCACGATTCCATGGGTGGTCACGACCCAGCGTGTAATGACCATCGTCTTGCCGTCCGGCATGGGCACTTTGCGCTCGGAAACTGTCGAGGAGAGGAGCGGACGGCCCGAGTGCGCCCGCCAGGCCTCTGCGTGCCTGTCAATCGCTGCGCGGCTATAGTTCGGCTCCACGAACGAAACGGTCAGTTCCGAGGTGCCGGATTGCTGCTCCCTGACCTCGACAATGGCGCGCGCTCGCTTGAACCCTTCAGGAATGGGAACCAGGCCATCGCCCTGTTGGGCGAGAGCAGGCGTACAGACAAGCAGGATCAGGGCGGTAATAATGCGCATGATGCATCCCGATTGCGGCGCCAACCTCGATAGGCATTGGGGCCGCGCAGGAATGATACCGTGCTGGAACGAATCGAGCCCCGTGGCCGATCCCTCTCCTCCCCGAATCCTCGTTCACGGCACTTTTTGCCTCGATCGCGTGCTGCGCGTACCTCGGTTGCCCGTCGGCGGATATGTCGAAATCAGTGAGGAGACGTGGGGACTTGGGGGTGAAGCCGCCAACACGGTCGCAAACCTGGTGAAATGGGGGGCTGCTGTCCGCTTTCTACCCAACCCGGTCGGGACCGACGCGGAGAGCGACCGCCTCCTGCATCTGGCCGAGCAAGCCGGCCTTCCCCTCGACCACGCTATTCGCGAGCCCGGAGCCACAGTCCCTGTGTGCCAGATCTACGTAACTCCCGACGGCGAACGCACGATGTTCGGGCAAGGGTTCTCGGCGTTGGCTGAAGGAGAACTGCAGCCCTTCGACTGTAGCAACTGCGGATGGTTCACGACGGACTCCAACTTCGGAACTCTGGGAGCCAAGGCCCTGGATCACGCGCGGTCCTCCGGACTCTACACCGTCGCGATGGACTATGCCCACAAGGATAATCCGCCCTTTGCCGACATCCACCTCACTTCGCTCGATTGGCTGAAGGAGGACCCGGCCGATTGGGCTCGACGCACCAAGCAAACCGTTCTGCTGACGAAGGGTATGGAAGGTAGCGAGTTGCACACTCCGGATGCAAGTCGCGTCTTCCCTGCTTATCCGGCGCGGCGCGTGGTTGATACGACGGGTGCGGGCGACTGCTTCCGCGCGGGCCTGTTGTACGGGTTACAACAGGGACAGTCCTTGGGAGCCGCCATTCGCTTCGCCTCAGCGGCGGCTTCGCTGAGCGTCGCAGAACTGGGCGCGTGCGGGGGAATCCCGACACTCGAGCAGGTACTGCGTGTGATCGAAGAATACGAGGAGGTGTCAGCTAGCTTTGACCAAACCTAGGCACATCCAACCGGGTGACCGAGTGGGCATCATCGCACCAGCGAGCCCCGTCGATAGGGAGCAGGTCGAGACGGGACTGCGGCTGCT
The DNA here is from genome assembly GCA_039961735.1 of Fimbriimonadia bacterium. Classification (NCBI taxonomy): domain Bacteria; kingdom Bacillati; phylum Armatimonadota; class Fimbriimonadia; species Fimbriimonadia bacterium. The sequence goes on along the minus strand of JABRVX010000020.1, from coordinate 156,460 downwards.
CGAGGACCGCGGCTACGTCCCAGTGCTAGGTGAGCACCTATGGGAGCGCGACGGCTACTTGGCGGGGCCGGACGAGCACCGGGCTGCAGACATCGAGCGGATGTTCGCTGACGAGAACATCCGCGCCGTCATCTGTGCACGAGGTGGTTACGGAGTGGCGCGTGCGCTCGACCACCTCGACACATCTGTCATCGCCGAGAACCCGAAGCTGCTCGTGGGCTTCAGCGACGTGACGATGCTCCACCTCGCCTGCCAAGCCGAAGCCGACCTCGTTACCCTTTACGCCCCCATGCTGATCACCTTCTCCGTTCAGCGACCAGCATGGGTAGCCGAGATGTGGTTCCGTGCCATGGAAGTGCCCGAGCCGTTGCCTACCCTTCCAGTCGAAGGGGTAGCTTCCTGCCTGACGCCGGGTACGACAGAGGGCATCGTGCTCGGTGGTTGCCTATGCCTTCTGACAGACAGCATCGGAACCCCGTACGAGCCTGATACCGCCGAGAGCATCCTGCTGCTCGAGGACGTGGACGAGCAGCCCCATCGGGTGGACGCCATGCTTCAGCACCTGAAGCAAAGTGGACTCCTCGGCCCCGCCGAAGGCTTCGTGGTGGGAGAGATGACGCGCACCGACGAGAAGCCAGACCCTGGGATAGGAGTGCGTTCCGCCGAGAGTATCGTCACGGATCACCTGGGCAGTCGAGGAGTGCCCACTGTGACCGGCTTCCCTTGCGGACACATGAGCGCCCCACTAACGCTTCCTCTCGGCATTCGCGCACGATTGGACGCGGAGGCCGGTACTCTTACGTATCTAGAATCCGCAACTTCTTGAGCCGGAGGATCATGTGCTGAGTCACCTCGTCGTCCCGCTATCACTGCTGCTTGCCCAGAGCATCGCCAAGACCGTAGCGCCTGGTGTGGTCTACACGCAAGAGATCCGCACCTCGCCGCCGATGGTGATCCACACGGTACGGGCGGGCATAGGCAAGGACGGAGTCTCGGCGCGCGTTGCGCTGGCGGGAGAGGGGATCACGACCGGCAGTGTGGCTGATGGACGCGAGACACTCAGTCGCATCTCTGCCCGCTACCGTGCCGTTGCAGCCGTCAACGGGGATTACTTTCCATTCACAGGCGACCCTCTGGGATTGTGCATCCTGAACGGCGACCTCGTCAGTGAAGCCGCACGGAACCGAGGAGCCATCGGATGGACCCGTGACGGTGCATGGCTCGTGGGCAACCCGACCTTCGGGGGAGAGGCCGTCGGCCCCACAGGCACGAAGGTGACCATATCGGGCGTCAATCGCGATTGCGGGCCCGGCGAGAACGTCCTCTGGCTGCCATCCGGCGGCGATCGCGCCAAGTGCACAAGGCCCGGTGTCGCAGTCATCTTCCGCGCGCTGAGCCAACCGTTCGATGAGGCGACCCCTTCCGACGCTGTGTATGTCGAGGTAAAGCGCAACGTGACGGAGGCGACAATCCCGCCCGATGGCGCAGTGCTCTTCGTGAAGGATAATCGCGGAGAGACTTTGCTCACCGACATCGCCTCGGGAGGCATATGGAAGTTCAGGATTGAGACCGTGGACGGCGCGAACTGGCGGGAGGCTCAGTTCGCGATTGGCGGTGGACCGTGGTTGGTGCGCAACGGCACCAAGTTCGTTGATTGGCAGGCGCAGGGGTTTGCTTCCACGCACGCCACCGCGCGCCATCCTCGAACCGCAATCGGACACACTGCGGGCGGAGACCTGCTGCTCGTCGTGGTGGAAGGACGATCGGCAACGAACTCCGGGATGACGCTGGACGAGCTAGCCGACCTAATGTTGTCACTCGGCGCCCACAACGCGCTCAATCTCGATGGCGGTGGCTCCACCCAAATGATGGTGCGGGGGCTCACAGTGAGTGCACCCTCGGATGGAGCCGAACGACCTACGGCTAACGCGATTGTGGTCCTGGCTCCCGAGCCGACAGCAAGCCCTTTGGCGCTGAGTATGGAGCCCAAGGTGGCCAAAGCAGTAGTCGGCCAGACGCTTTCTTGGCAAGTGAAGAACCAGGCCACAGGCGAGGCAGTGCCTCATTCCGAGGTTGTCTGGGGCTGCACTCCCGGCGCGGGTTGGATTGACCAGTTCGGAACCTTCCGCGCCAACAAGGCCGGCATGGCCATCGTATCCGCTTTCGCTCGAGGCAAGACGCTGAGGTCCGTCGTCCTAATCGCACCAAAAGCCGCAACTTCTGGGAACTCTGAAGAAGGGCTGCTTGTATCTATAGGTGCACTACCATAAAGTGCCTGCCTACACCCGAGACGGCCCCGGCGCCCGTCGGGGTCGTCTCTCCGATTTCTGCCTTGTCAGTTCCTAGCCGCTGGCCCCGAATGGGGCCGTGGACTGTCGGCCGCCACAATGAGACTACTCTCTGAAACCGCAGTTTCTGCATTATTACTGGTTTTCCGCTTACTGACTTGCGTTTCTCCATAGTCGAGGTTACAATAACCTCGGCAATAGGATACCGGATATCATTGCGTGCTTTGCTCCGATATATATTCCGGCAACAATACTTAGCTTCGCTGATACGATTCGCACCATCCCTGGGTAGTCACGAAAAGGGGAGAGCACATCGTGCGAATCACTGCACTTACCACAGGACTCACCTTAGCCGTGCTTGCCCTCGGGCTGCCTGCGTTCGCCAACACGTATGCCGGCAGCGACTGGGTCCTCGAAACCGACATGAACGGTCAGATCGAGCTTTCCGGAAGTTTCATTGACTTCGCGAGCGGGCAAGTCACGACCGGCGTGACTGCGTACGACACCCCTGGGGGGGCACACTTCTCCATGCTGATGCCGCTTCCGCTCGGCCTCCTCCTGTACGAGGTGGACTGGAACGGCAACGCGATCCTCGGGGACATCGGTGACAGGCTGCTGCGAGTCTACGGGGACGATCCGGACGAGACGCCCATTTTCATAGACGGTGTCGTACTTGCGTGGATGGAACCCGCGCTCGCCGACTATGACTTGGAGATCCGTCTTCTGCGCGTGAGCACCACGATCAAGGCAAAGAACGGCGATCGTGTCTACGAGCTGCGCGACGGAAAGGGCTTCATCTTGGAGGGCATGGCTTGGGCCAAGGCTGGCAGTGGTCGGGAGGACGGCTACCTGGCCGCCTCTTCGAAGTTCTTCCTGACCCGACCGGTTCCTGAGCCTCACGCCATTGCCGGGGTCTTCCTCGGCTTTGCAGCCCTGCTTGGTGCTCGGACACGCCGCCGAGCCTAGCGAGAACTCGACCAAGCTGTTGCCCCACCTCGGCAATCTGCGCGAGGTCGCCATCTGCTGGAGCGAACGGCAGAACGAGCAGATCCGCTATCGCTACGTCGAGGCGAAGTGGAAGCATTACCGCGTCAGAATCGCGCCGCTCTAAGGGGCGACCCCTGCAGATCGCTCAGCGCCCCTCGGGCTTCACAGGAGCCGGAGTCGTGCCTCCCGGTTTCTTCCCTGTGGACCCATCGCCTTCGTTCTTCTTCGCAGCTTCAGCGGTACGGCGCTCTTCGGCGCGCTTCCGCTGCTCCTCCGCACGCTTGCGATCTTCTTCCTCACGCTGCATCTGCCGCAGCCTCGCTTCGCGCGCCCGTTCGGCGAACTTCTTGGTCGTCTCCTCCAGCTTGGTCAGCTCTTCGGACTTGTACCCCGCGGCCTTGATGGTGGAGATGTGCGACTGCACCCGCCAGTGAACCTGCTGGTCCTCCGGGCTGTTCGGGTTCCACGCGAACTTAGCCATCGCCATGAGCTGACCCACAGCCGCTTTGTAGTTCTTGTCCTTCAGGTACTCCTGGACGAGCATCTCGCGAGCGTTGGCGTCCTCGTACTGGCGGAGAGCCGCCGTGAGGGCCTCGCGGTACACCGCCTGCATCCGCTCCTTCTCCTTCAGGTCGGTGAGGTCCGGGCTGGCAACGAGCTGCTGAGCAAGGACCATTCTCATCAGCATAGCCGGTTCCGGAACGCCCTTCTTGGCTTTCAGCATCTCGGTAGCTTCGTCCACGAATGCGATGTATTGGGCGTTGCGCTCCTTGGGGCTAGGCGGAGTAGCGGCGAAGCTGGCCTTCCAGTCGTATTGTACGAGCCTGTACAGCAACTGCCACGTCGGTTCTTTGAACTCGACTTTAGCATTCAGGACGATGCTGCGCTGCCATTCCTGGACTTTCTCGCGCCGGCGTTCTTCTCGGAACTGGTCGAGATAGAAAGCTTTCCTCTTATCGAAGTCGTCCGGCAGCTTCGGCGTTACAGACGTGACCTTGTATATGGCGTAGTCCTCGCCCAACTTGATGATGCTGGAGACGTATCCCACGTCCTTGTCCGCGAGCGATTTCAGAACAGGTAGTCGGGCCAGCGTGGTCCGGTCGAGCGGAGCGGTTTCCCCCTTCTTGAGCTGTTGGCCCGGGAGACCGGTCGGCTCCTCGTCGCTGTATTCCTCCACGAGCTTGTCGAAGTCTGCACCCGCCTTCAGCTTGGCCTGGGCCTCCTCAATCCGCTTCTTGGGGTCAACGTTCTTTACGGCCTTGACGAGAATGCGGCGTAGGCCGACCTGCTCGCGACCCTTCTTGTACGTCGCCTCGTCTACCTTGACGGAGTCCATTATGCGCTTCTGGAGTTCCTGAACCGCTGCCGAGGCAAAGAGGCTCTGACGCCCATCCTCACTCCTCAGTAGCTCGTCAATGCGGGCGCGCTCCTCCTTAAGCACCGTCTCCCACTTGCGTCCGCTCTCCTTGCGATACACCTCGAGCAGTTCCTTCTCCGAGGCGCCTTCTTTGAGCTTCTTCTGCTCCACGAACTGCTTTCGCATCTGGACCAACTGCTCTTTGGCATTGTCCTCGAAGAGCTTGTACACCGACTTCTCATCCACATGGATGCCTTGCCTGCCCGCGTCGGCAAGCATCGCGTTCTCCATGACCAGCGCGGAGACGACCTGGCGATAGGCTCCGAATGCTGCCTCCGGGGTAAGGCGCCCCGCCTGCTGCTGAGCTTGGTCGAGAGCGCTCTTCAGCCTGCGGGAGAACTCCTCGCCGCTTACCTTCCGCCCCTCGATTACGGCGAAGACATACTCCTCACTCGGCCGACCGCCGAATCCGCCGCCCCTGCCAAAGTAGAGGCCCATAGATGCCAACATGACGACAGACAGGCCAACCATGATCCAGCCCATCTGTTTTCCGAGGAAGTTTCGAAGCCCCGTTACCGATATCATCCCGCCTGCGACTCCTAGATTCCGGATCTCTCTTATAGTTATCGTTCGAGAGCCGCTCATTGTAGCACGGGCCCGTAGGTGCTGGCTGAGGAAAGGGGATGAGGCGGCACTTGACAAACCACTCGACATCCGTATACACTATCGAGACGGAAAGGGGTTTACACGTGACGCGCGGACTAACCTCCAAACAGGAATCGATCCTTCAGTGGCTGGTGGACTACCAGCAAAAGAACGGATATCCCCCCTCGATTCGGGAAATCGGCAAGGCATCCAACATCGGCAGCCTCCGAGGCGTGACGGTGCACCTCGACGCCCTTCAGCGCAAGGGATACATTGAGCGAGGCAACACCCCGAGAAGCATTCGCATCGTGCATCCCGAGTACCAACCGGAGCAGCAGGTGGTTCTTCTCCCGCTCATTGGCACGATTGCTGCGGGTTCACCGATCTACGCCTCAGAAAATGTCGAGGATCGTATCCCCGTGCCCAGCCAAATGGTGCGCAACGTGCGGGATGCGTTTCTTCTTCGGGTCAAAGGCGATAGCATGACCGGCGCGGGGATTCTGCCTCGCGACCTGGTGGTGATCAAGCCGCAGCAGTCCGCCAACAACGGCGACCTGGTTGCCGTGCTGCTGGGCGACGAGGCCACCGTGAAGCGGCTGCACTTCGACCGCAACTCGGTGTGGCTGGAGCCAGCGAACCCGGCCTATGAGCGGATCCCCATCCAGCAAGAGGATGCGCGGGTGATCGGGAAGGTAATCGGTCTGCTCCGCGACTACGAAGGCATGGCATTCTGAGCGACGGCGCTAGCGCCCGGCGAACGGCTTCTTGGGCTTCGTGATCGAGTAGGAGGCGACATAGTCGGGAACCAGGGCCTGCGCAAGGATCACCTCGCCTCGGAGCGCGCGGGGTACCGCAACTCGTGCAACCGACACCGATGACGGATAGCTGAACCCGACCTGCTCGCACCCGGGCGGCAGATGGTCCCACTCCGTTGGCGACGCAACGAACACGGGAGGGTTCTGGGCTGCTTCGGCGAGCGCATCCACAGCCTCTTCGTACGAGAGCATCCGCAGGTCGCCCTCCCTCTTCCCTTGCCGATACATTCCAAGATACAGGTGTCCCGCCTTGGCTGGTAAGAGGCAGGCCAACACGTCTGCGGCCCGGACATCTGCAGACATCGCATCCAGCGATCCCACACCGACCGTGGGCACCCCTTGGCTGTGAGCAAGAGTTTTCGCTAGGGTCACCGCGATCTTCACACCCGTGAACGAGCCAGGGCCCACGCATGCGGCGAACACATCAACGCTGGACAGACTCCAGTTGCACGTACCGAGAAGCGATTGCAGCGCGGTGAGCATCGGGCCGGCCACCGCGTTCCCTAGCTCACCCGACCAGTCCATGAAAGGCCCGTTCTCGTCGGCCAGCGCGACGCTGCACCGCGGCCCGTTGGCTTCAAAAGCGACCAGACGCAAGGAGCTCCTCCACGGCTAACAGCAATTCCTCCGAGCGAGGTCCACGTGCGCACAGCACGATGTCACGCTCCACCTCCCCCACGAACGAGAATCTCACCCACAACGCATCGTCCGGGAACGCCTCGGGGGCCCTGTCCGGCCACTCCAGCACGAGTGCATGTCGGACGAGCAGGTCGTCCAGGCCGAGCGACTTCACCTCCTCGAGATTCGTGAGCCGATACAGGTCCGCATGGGCCAAAGGGGGCAACGTGCGGTATTCGTGGACGAGGTTGAACGATGGGCTGCGAATCGGCCCTTCCACTCCGAGCGCTCTGGCGAGGCCGCGTACGAACGTCGTCTTGCCACAGCCCAGAGGACCCTCGAGGAGCACCACATCACCTGCCTCGAGACAGTTCGCAAGCGCCGCACCTAGCCGCATCGTGTCTTCCGCCGAGCCCGTTTGTACTCTCAGCTCCCGCATAAGTCCTTCACCGCACTGACGATGTCCGTCATGGCTTGTGAGTTGGAGAGGATGCGGTCGCAACCGATGCGCTTGCCGAGGGCAATCATCTCGGTCTCGCGCCCTCCTGCATGGCCGATCAGCTTGGCACCCGCCTCCCGCGCTTTGTCGGCTGCCACTTGTGCGTCGAACGAGTGGCAGCCGAGGCTCAGCACCATCACGTCACAGCAAACCGAGTCCGGCAGGCCGCCGTCCGAAACCTCCACTGCGAATCCTGCCGCCTCGAGCACCGATCGTAAACGCGCCGAGAACATGAGATTGTCTTCGGCTAGGAACACTGTGATGCGCCTGTCCACTTCGGCTGGATTATAGCCGTCGGGGCCGTCGCCCAGGATGTTGACATTCTGTCGCTGCCGAACGTACAGTAAGAACGTGGACAAACGAGACCGAAAGAGACCGAAGCGGGGAGCGCGTGCCGCAGGCATCATCGTGATGTGGGGGGTCGCGCCGGCTCTCTTCTTCGTGCTCGGGTTCCTGGTGCTGGGACCGTGGTATGCCAACGCGGGGTGGTTCCAAAAGCCACCTGCGCCGGCTGCGGAGGAGCAGCCCAATATGGACGATTCGGCACGAGGCGCCTGGTACGACGAGTCGGCCATCCCGGACCGGCTCGGCCCAGTCGGCGGCGGCGACTACTCCCGACCGCGGAAGTCACGAGCATCCTCGGAGCGCAAACAACCGCTTCAGGACTCGCCCGGTGGTGAAGTACAGGAAGTGATCGGGGGAAGCGAAGCGGGTGTGCCCGAGGATGTGCCCGTGCACGAAGCACCGCCCGTGGACAACGGCTCGGACGTGCAGCCCTCGGACTCGATAGACTAGCTACCTCGGACGCGCCGTTCCTCGAGCAGTCGCTTCAGCCGGCCCTCCGCCTCGGCGCGTGCCGGCTCGGGCAGCAGCACCAGAAAGCGTTGGGCTCCCTCGAGAAGGGCCTGCTCAGACGTGCCCTCGAACCGCAGCGCCAAAACGGGCTCCGTAACCGACGCTCTCACGATGCCCCAGCACTCGGGCCAGTCGGCACGTACGCCGTCGGTGAGGGTCAGGTCGGCCTCACCGTCCAGCCCTGCGCGGATCGTATCTATTACCTGCTTCCTTCCCTCGGGATACGGCAGGCGTATCTCTGGTAAGGTCACGTAGCGCGGCAGGCTGTCGAGCCGTTTCCGCAGGCCCCCCCACCGCGGTAGCAGCGAGGCAACGAGCAGTGCAGCGAACAAACCATCGTCTCCACCCGCCAGTTCCTCGAAGAAGAAGTGCCCGCTGACCTCTCCGCCGAACAGCGCACGCTCCCGGATCATGCGCGACTTCATGCTGGTATGTCCGGAACGTTCCCATAGCGCGACGCCGCCTGCAGCCTGCACAACGGCCGGCACCACTCGAGACGACTTCAGGTCGTGGATGACTGCCCTTCCCGGCGATTCCCGCAATAGCTCGCTCGCCACGACTGCTAGCATCTGGTCGGGCTCGACCACCTTTCCGTCCGAGGTCAGGAATGCAACGCGGTCGCCGTCGCCGTCGAAGGCGACGCCAAGCTCGACCGAGCGAGAGCGGACGGCCTCTGAAACCGCACGCAAATTCTCCGGGTCGGCGGGATTGGGGGCTCGGTTCGGGAAGGTTCCGTCCGGCTCGCAGTACACCTCGATCACGTCGCAGCCAACCGCGCGAAATACCTTCGGGGCGAGTTCCCAGAGGGAACCATTCCCCGCGTCCACCGCCACTCGAATCGGTGCCATTCCTCGGAACCGGTCGCTGAGGGCTTTGGCATAGGCGTCGGGGCCGCCGACACGCACACACGCTCCCGCACCGGAGGGTTCCCATCGCCGCGCGCTCAGGATCTCCAGCCGGGTCAGGTCCGCCTGCGAGATGGGAAAGCGACCGAGTTGCGGCTTGAACCCGTTGTACTTCGGCGGATTGTGGGATCCGGTCACCATGACGCCGGGCGTGACCCCAAGACGCGCCTTCTCGAAATAGTAAGCCGGCGTGGGGAGAGAGCCCATATCGAGCACCCGGCGCCCCCCGGCCAGAAGTCCGGCGATGAGCGCGTCCTTCAGAGACTGAGTACTCGGGCGAAGGTCGCCCGCGACCGCCACGGCACCGGGCTCCGCAAGCGCGGCGACCGCCCTCCCGAGCTTGTGCGCGAGGTTCTCGTTCACTTCCTCGGGATACACGCCGCGAATGTCGCAGAACTTGAAGGGGCTCATCACGCTCTTCCCAACCTTGGATTGTGCCACAACCAGCGACCACGCTTCGGTCGAACGACGCGGGTATGCTCCCTACATGCTGATTCGCCTTGGGCACAGCCCGGATTCCGACGACGCGTTCATGTTTTGGGGGCTCGCTTCGGGCAAGGTCGAAACCGACCTGCAGTTCGAGCACATCTTGCGGGACATTCAGACCCTGAACGACTGGGCGGAAGAGGGCCTGCTGGAGTGTACTGCTGTCTCCGTCCATGCCTTCGCGTACCTCACCGAGAGGTATGCGCTACTGCGACACGGGGGAAGCTTCGGCGATGGATACGGGCCGATGCTGGTCGCTCGCGAGCGCGACGTGGATCCGAAGGAACACGTGATCGCCGTCCCCGGGCTTCGGACCAGCGCCTACCTAGCACTACAGCTCTACCTGCCGGGTTGTCGCGTAGAGGTTGTCTCATTCGACCGTATCATCCCGGAGGTGCTCGAGGGGCGCTACGCCGTGGGGCTCATTATCCACGAAAGCCAGTTGACGCACGAGCAAGAGGGGCTGACGCTCCTACGGGACCTCGGCGCGTGGTGGGGCGAGGAGACAGGCCTTCCTCTGCCCCTGGGAGTGAACGTGGTGCGGCGGGACCTCGGCCCAGACGTTATGCAGAAGGTGTCGGATGCGCTCCGGGCCAGCATCGCGGCTGGGTTGGCCCAGCGAGAGGAGGCACTCGCGTATGCACTCCGCTTCGCGCGCGGGATGGATATTGAGACAGCGGATCGATTCGTCGGGATGTACGTGAACGAGATGACGCTGGACATGGGCGACCGTGGGTTGAAAGCTATCCGGGAGTTCCTGAGGCGTGGCGCTGCGGCTGGCCTCGTCCCAACGGCGACCTTCGAAGTCGTACCCCTGTGAGCGGAGCATCCACCGTGAATAATTCGATTCCAGATTGCCCCAGATGTTGACAAGCGACAGGATCGGGTTTATACTGAAGGCATAGGAAGCCACCCTAAGGGGCTCCTGAGGCTAGTTGCAGCTAAGGGCTCGTTCGTACGGGTCACAAAGTGCGGCCTCATCTCGCGAGATGCTTTGCTTCCCTCGGCTCGTTCGAGCCGGTTGGGGGAAGGGTCGTGCGGGGGATGTTTGTTTAGCCCCGTTAAGTTCCTACCTGTTGGTGGAATACAAGCCGGGTTTTCGGCTGGAAGTTTGGATACTTCCTATGAAGGGACTGAAAACGTATAGGCTGACTGCGGCCGCAGTCGTCTTTGCGTGCGTCTCATCGGTGCCCGCCGCTGATCTTTATATGTCATGGACGTGTACCCTGGACGGCTCCCTGGGGCAGGGAGCGTTTGGGCAGTTCAGCGGATCTACGGTAATCGGTGGGAACACTATCCACGACATCTATGGTGACTTCTTCTTCCCTAACGGCGTAGTCGGTAACGGCACTGGCATAGCGGTCGGAACCATCACGATCACCTGTGACGTTGTCGCGCCGGAAGGAGTGTTCATCCATGATGTGAGCATCTTCGACATCGGACAGATCGTCCCGGGCGTGCATGCAACGACGCCGTGGTACGCCTGGACAGAACTGATCCTCGACATTACTGATCCCAACAATCCGGTGACACTCATCTCGGATTCTGGGGTGGAGTACAGCCTTCCGCAGCAGCGCTACTACCAGTTCACGCCGACCCGCTTCCTCCGAATCAAGGAAGTCTACACACTGGACGGCGTGACCTACACCGATGACTTCGGCAACACCGTGATTGACGATACGGCCATGGTGGCACTGACCCAAGTTCAGAAGGACCTGTCACTGGTTCCCGAGCCGTCGTCGCTCGCGGCACTCGCGGCCGGGTTCGTCGGTCTCGCGGCGATGCTTCGCAGGAGAAGGTAGCCCTACTCCATAGTTTGGAACGTTGCCAGCCCCCGAAGCGGACGCTTCGGGGGCGTGGTATTTGGTCCCGATGACTTCCCCGTCGGTGCGGGGCATAATAGCCGCGGATGGACCCTAGGCTGGACCAGCTAGACTCTCGCTTCCGCGACCTCGTCGTGCGGCGATTGGGCACGTATTACGCTCGGCCGTTCAAGAAAGAGTTCTTAGACTCCCTTCCGCGTAAGATCTGGTTCTTGCGCGTGCCCAAGGACTGGAACATCGGGCAGTACGATTGGACGGGCAGGCCGGAGGCCAAGAAGCTGTCCGAGAGTTACGACGCGCGCCTCGCACTCGGCATCACTGCGCACTGCATCGGCTTCGCAGCGACCTTTTCGGGGATGATTGCAGGCCTCACGGGTGCCAGTCCAGAGGTTACTGCCTCACTGGTGGCCCCAGGGATCCTTGTTGGAGTACTGCCTTGGATCCTCGAGTTCGCCTGGCGAAAACGGTTGAAGCGTCGAGTGACGCAGGATGAGCTGCGACTCGCGATTGCTGAGGAGCCTCTATCCCGTGCCGACCGGCGCTACCTGACGATCCTGAACGAGATCTACGCACTTCCCCCACCCGCGCATTCGGAGGCCGCCCGGGTGCTGGAGAGCGTGAACGAAGTGATGGCGCAGTACCGGGAACTGGAGCGCAAGCGCGTCATCTTGCCATCGGGCCCCGATGAAGCGGCAATCGCCCGAAACGAAGCCGAGATCGAGAGGGTTAGGTCGGCGATGGAGAGCGAAACGGACGCTTTCGTCCTGGCAGCCAATCGAGAACGGATTGCCGCCCTCGAGGCTACGAATGAGAACCTGAGGCGCGTCGGAACGCTTGGTCGCCGTGTCGCGGCGCAAATGCGCGCCATGGAGACGTTGCTCGAGGGGGCAACGGCGGGCCTTGCACGCATGAGGCTGGCCCAGGCGGCCGACTTGGACGACGACACTCACCACCTTGCCGACCGCCTGCACCAGATGGCTTCGGACAGCAGTTCGCTCGAAGCCGCTCTCGAGGAAGTGCGCGAGTTGCGCGAAGGGCTGTAGCGAATCCCGGAGCCAACACGAAAACCCCGTAGTCCTATCGCGTGCAGGTTCAACCAATAGGCGGTGGAATCTTGTCTTCATTGATGGACCTCCGAGCCGGCGGCCCGAACGAAAGGTCGTAAGCCGAATGAACAAAGCGAAGTCCTTCGCAACCCGAGCGTTCACGCTGATCGAGTTGCTCGTCGTCATCGCCATCATCGCAATCCTTGCAGGGATCCTGTTCCCCGTGTTTGCGCGGGCCCGAGAGTCGAGCCAGAACACCGTCTGCAGCACCCACATGCGCCAAGTCGGCCTCTCGATCACGCTGTACTACGGCGACTACAACGAGACATTGCCAATCACCTGGACCTGGACCCAAGGCTGGTGCGATAAAAACGCCAGTTGGAAGCAGCTGTGCAAGCACTATCAGAAGGAAGACAACCTCTACAAGTGTCCCCTTTACTCGGGACCAAGAGTGGACTGCACCGACTACTTCGTCAACCCGCAGGTCCGTTGGACGGGCGAGTACGGCGTAAACAACTGGGCGTACATAGACAGCTTTACCAGCGCCGACCCCAACGGAGGCGACTATTACCGGAAGCGCTCGGCGAAGGTAATCGGCATGGGCGCGCCCGCCGAGACCATCATCGTGAGCGAGAACGGCGACGGCGACTGGATATCCGAGCCCGAGGACCTGCAGTGCAAGGACCCGGTGACCGGATTCACCATGCATACGGTGGACCCCGGCATCATCAAGTTTCGGCATGTCGGAAAGCGCTCGGCCACGGTTGCCTTCGTAGATGGGCACATGAAAATGCTGACCCGCGACCAGATCCACGCCCGCAACTGCCACTATTGGTGGCGGCACAAGAAGGAGTAGAACCGCAGCCCGTCGCGCGGCGGGACTGCTAGCGAAGCTGGTGGGCCCAGTTGGATTCGAACCAACGACCTCACCCTTATCAGGGGTGCGCTCTAACCACCTGAGCTATGAGCCCACAGGACACTCATTATACTCGGCACTCCGGTGCGTCGCAAGAGGTGGGTGAGGCTGACAGGGCATACGGGTTAGCCGCCGACTGACAGAAGCTCTGCCACCACTTCATCTCTCGGGTCATGGTGAAAGTCTACCCATCTCATGCCGAGAGCCGGTCGTGCGTGGTGGCGAGGCACACCCTGTCGCGGCCGGAGCGCTTGGCATCGTAGAGCGCCGCGTCGGCCTGAGCAACCAGGTCGCCGGGGGTCTTGATGCCGGGCCCGAGGCTCGCTACTCCTAGGCTGATGGTGATTGGAGTTCCGAACAGTTTTAGCTTGTGTGCTGCCTCGCGTGCTCGCTCGGCGAAGGCGACTGCGCCTTGGATATCGGTGTGCGGTAGGATGACCGCGAACTCCTCGCCTCCGTATCGTGCGCAAGTGTCCGTTTCTCGCGCGAGTCTCTTAAGCAGTGCCGCCACCTCGCGGAGAGCCTCGTCGCCGCCCGGATGCCCGTGACGGTCGTTGAACTGCTTGAAGTGGTCCACGTCTATCATCACGAGGCTTAGGGGGGTGCCGTGGCGTGTGGCAATGCCGAATGCTTCCGCGAGCTTGTCGTGAAAGCTGCGATGGTTGATGAGGCCGGTGAGCCCATCGGTGTGGGCCATCTGCCGCAGGCGCTCGTTCAGTGTCTCTAGCTGGGAGTTCTGCCATTGCAGTTGCTCGCTCAGCGTCTGCACTTCGACGCTGTAGTCCGCCATCTCCTCGTTGAGCGCCTGGAAGGTGTCGAGCTGTGCAGAGATCTCTGCCTTCTGGTCTTCCAACTCGGTGAAGGCGGCGGAGAGTTCGTCTGCCATCGCATTGAAGCTCTGCGCGAACACGTCGAAGGCGTCTCCCGTACCGTTCGTCTCCATCCTGGCAGAGAGATTCCCTTCGGCTACGCTGCGCGCGGTGTCGGCGCTGGCCATCAGCGGTCGATTCACCATCGCCCCGATGCGGATGCCGATGACGGCTGCAAGGAGCACGGACAGAAAAAGCGATGCAACGGTGACAAGTCTTCCGAACGCTGAGAACAGGGCGAAGCCGGAGGACAGCCGAAGCACGGCGAGCGTGCCAACCCGGTTTCCTTCGGAGTCCAGAATCGGACCGAAGGCTACGTACGAGCCTGCTGGACACTGCGAACAATTCTCGACACCTTGCCGATCGCGCCACAACTCCAGTTGGCTCGGCTTGAGTTTGTCGGACTGCGGACCGGACGCCACGTAGTGCCCGCCCGAGAGCAGAGCCATGGAGTAGCCGGTGACATCAGAGACGACCTCCAGCATCTCCTGGTCCACATACCGTGCGATGAAGATGACGCCGACAGCAGGTAAGTCCTGGCTAGCGGGTCGGATGGGAGCCGCACTGACCGCTGCGAGCCTGCCGTTCAATCGGAAGAACCCGGAGGAATGGGCTCCCTCGAGAGCGCGCTCCACTCCGGGTAGTCGTAGCGGGTTCCGCAGTGCCTCCTCGGACAGTGGACCGTGCGACCACGTCATCCCGGCAGACGGCGAGTGCACGAGCATAACCGTCGGCTCGACTCGCCAGGGCAGCGTCAGCAGGTTCTTGGTGAGCCAGTCGCCATCCCCTGCTCGGACAGCTGCGAACAGGCTCGGCCGTATAGCTGCATCGAGGGCGAGGTCCTCGACTGCTCGGAGGCTGATAGACATGCCGCGCTGCGCCTGCCTGAAGCTGTGTTCTGCCTCGAGTTTTGCCTCGCGCTGCATTTGAGCAGCTCCGAACTGCCGCAACACGAGGAACTGGCAGATGAGCGCCGCGAGCACGGCAAAGAACAGGAGCCCTCTCACCCTGGTGTGAAACGGCCACCGCCCGAATCCCCGGTAAAGTCTCTCTCCCAACCTCGCCAAGTCACCCAACCACGCGCGCAGGTCCCCTACGCTCTACCTTGCAGGTTCCACTCTGACTGGTCCTCGGGCGCCCGTGGGGTTACGGGGTTGAGTGGCTCAGTAGGATATCAGGGGGGGCCGGGGCCGAAGCGAACCTCGCACTCTCCCGACACAACCTCGCCGATCTGCCAGGCTTCGTCGCCTGCAGCACGCAGAGTTGCCAGGACCGAGTCGCTCTCGGCACGCTCGACAACCATGACCAAACCCACACCAAGGTTGAACACGTGGAGCATTTCGCTGTCGCTCACACCGCCTGTGCGGATCAGGCCGAACAGGGCCGGTTCCTTCCAGGTGCTGCGATCTACGTATGCTGCGAAGCCGGCGGGCAGCATGCGGGGCACATTGTCCACCAGCCCGCCACCGGTAATGTGTGCGATGCCTTTCACCGGTCCTGCATGTCCGAGCAGGGGAGACACCGATGCGAGATAGCAGCGATGGGTGGCGAGCAGGGCCTGTCTGGGCGTGACGCCGAGCGCGGAATGCGGCTCGTCGGGCGAAAGCGCGAGGGTCTCGAACAGCACGCGTCGGGCGAGTGTGTAGCCATTCGTGTGAAGTCCGGTGCTGCCGAGCGCTATCAGAGCGTCCCCCGGCCGGACGTCGGGCCTCGGAAGCCGTGCTGCCTTAGATACCACACCTACGATGCATCCCGCCAGCTCGAACGCCCCGCCGGAGTACACGTCCGGCATCTCCGCCGTCTCTCCCCCGAGTAACGCGCAGCCCACGGCCTTGCACGCCGCCGCAACGCCCTTCAGCACACATTGGAACGCTTGCGGCTCGATCTTGGAGGCGCCGAAGTAGTCCAAGAAGAAAAGCGGTCGTGCACCCTGTGCAAGAATGTCGTTGACGCAGTGATTCACGATGTCCGCGCCGATCCCCTCGAAGTGCTGCGGGGTGACCGCCAAACTTGTCTTCGTGCCGACCCCATCGATGCTGGCCACGAGGACGGGCTCTTCGATGCCTGGAAAGCTCGCGAGGTACATGCCGCCGAACTCCCCAACATCGGAGAGCACGTTCGGGGTATGCGTGCTGCGGATCAGGTCTTTGGCCAGAGCAAGGCTTTCTTGTGCGCGGGAAATGTCCACTCCGGCGGCGGCATAGTCTCTTACCTTGTCCAACCTCAGCCCTCTCGTGCGGCCTGCACGAGCGTTCGCCGATCCTCGCGAACCTTCTCGAACATATCCTTTGCCACCAGCTTCTCGCGCGGGATGGGTACGGGGTAATCGCCAGTAAAGCAGGCGGTGCAGTGCAGGCCAGGCCCGTCTCCCACCGCATCTATCAGCCCCTCGACGCTGAGGTAGCCCAACGTGTCTGCGCCTAGCTTTGCACAAATCTCGTCGACGGTATGGTTGGCGGCGATCAACTCCTTATGCGTGGCCATGTCAATCCCGTAGTAGCAGGGGTGGCGGATGGGTGGAGCGGTGATGCGCAGGTGCACTTCGGCGGCACCCGCTTCGCGCACCAGGCGCACGATTTGTCCCGTCGTCGTACCCCTCACGATGCTGTCGTCCACCAGCACGATGCGTTTGCCTTCTATGTACTCGACCAGCGGGTTCAGCTTTAGGCGAACGCCCATCGCACGCATCCGCTGCTCCGGTTCGATGAACGTGCGGTGGATGTAACGGCTCTTGATGAGGGCCTCCTGGAACGGGATGCCCGACTGCCTG
Source organism: Fimbriimonadia bacterium (assembly GCA_039961735.1). NCBI lineage: Bacteria > Bacillati > Armatimonadota > Fimbriimonadia > Fimbriimonadia bacterium. Next base: position 139,581 of record JABRVX010000020.1, on the reverse strand, counting down.
CTGAAGCCGATGGCAGCAGGGACCCCGGTGTCGGGCACTGGCACTACCATGTCGGCCTCGGCGGGGTGTTCCTCGGCCAAACGCGCTCCCATCCGCTGCCTTGCTCGGTGGAGGAGGTGCCCCCCCATCACGCTGTCGGGCCGAGCGAAGTAGATGGCCTCGAACACGCATAGCCGGTCTCGACTAGGCATGCCGCTCCGCACGCTGCGCAGGCCGTTTTCGCTGATGACGATAACTTCGCCAGGGCGCACGTCGCGTACCAGCTTAGCGCGCACGGGGCCGAACGCGCACGATTCTGAAGCGAGCACCCAGTCGCCCTCCGTCTTGCCTATGGACAGCGGCCGGATGCCGTTCGGGTCGCGCACGCCAATGAGCTGCGTCGGCGTGAGGATGACGAGCGAGAAGGCGCCCTCGAGTCGCTCGACGGTTCGAATGACCGCACGTCCGATGCTCTGCTCGTCCGAGTGCATGATCAGTTTTGCGATTACCTCGCTGTCGCTGGTCGAGTCGAACTCGATGCCTTTGGCCTGGAGCTCGAGGCGCAGGGAATGGGCGTTGATCAGGTTGCCGTTGTGCACCACGGCGATGGAGCCGACTCTACTCGCGCAGAAGATGGGCTGGGCGTTCTGCACTACGCTGGAGCCGGTGGTCGAATAGCGGGTATGCCCGACGGCGATGTGCCCCTTGAGGCCTGCGAGGGTCTCCTCGTTGAAAACCTGCGTGACCAGCCCCATACCCTTGAACATACGGATCGTGCGGCCATCGGATGCTGCGATGCCGGCACTCTCTTGCCCTCGATGCTGCAGGTTGAACAGGCCGAAGAAGGCGAGGCGGGCTGCGTCGGATGCGCGGGAGTACATGGCGAAGATGCCGCACTCCTCTTTGGGATGATCGAGGTCCAGTGGCTCGACTATGATCGCCTTTCCTCCCCTCGGTGGCGCGATTGGACTAGGGGTCTCGAGTATAGCACGCGGACGCCGATTCTCCCAAAAGACCCTCGGGGTTGACAGGAGGAATCGGAGCCTGCTAGAATAGCATGTGGACACCAAGGATGGTGGGAACGAGGGAAGCCGCACGGATGCGGCTCCACCTTATTCCGTAGCGGCAAGGGCCGCTGTTTTGCGTTAAGGCCCCCTCCCCGACGCCTCACTCACGCACTCTACCCCCGCTTTCACTATCCTGTCTGCCGCTCCGAAGCTCTGCGGCGTAAGGCCGCCCAGTTTCGGCTGCAGAAGGAAATCCCCCAGGTCGCGGTACCTGGCACAGAGCCCTCGCCTGGCAAGCATCTTGATCCAGCGTCTCCGCGGCTCCCTATCGTCCCGCAGCGCCCCGTGTAGGAACCCCAGCTCGATGCCCATGACGGGCAGCCCGAAGCGGCGCAGCGCCGCGCAGGGCAGGTTGTCCGCGCTGCCGCCATCCATCAGCCTCTGCCCACCGACTCGCACGGGCGAGAACGCAAGAGGAAGCGAACACGAAGCGGCGAGCGCTTGCCATACAGACAGTTTTGGGTCATCGAGATACAGCGGTTGCGAGGGATCGTTCACGGGTGCGGCGCACACGACCACCGGCACGTGGCAATCACCGAGAGTGGCTTCGCCGAACACCCGTCGGAGCTGCCTCCGCACGGTCCAGCCCCTGCTCAGCACGGCGAGCCAGAACGCGGATTCGGACGCAAGGCGGGGGATGTCGTTCAGCGCGTCGGGCCCGAGCAACGCCCACGTTGCAGCAACGATGGCACCCATACTGGTGCCCGCGACCGCTCGGGGCTTCAGATCCCGAGCCTCCATCTCACGCAGCACGCCGATATGCGCAAACCCCAACGCCCCACCGCCACCAAGCGCGAGAGTGAATCCCGTCTCGCGCAAAGCCAGCATATCCACGCGGTATGTATACACCCTGCAGCGTTCGAAGTGCCGCGGAGCAAGGCGACTCGCCACTCGCCCTGTATACTATTGTGAGGCGGAGTGCAGATCATGAGCGGTAGCACGGGCAAGAGTAAGGCGCCAGCGGCAAGGGATGCCGAGTGGCTTCGGCAGATCGTGGACGAGAACCTAGCGGGGATTTACCGGACGTCGCTGGACGGCCGCATTCTCTACTGCAACGACTCCTTTGCTCGGATGCTCGGCTACGCTTCGTCCGAGGAGATGAAGGAGGTGAATGCCGCCGACCTCTACCCGAGCGAGCGTGCACGTAACTCGTTTCTGAAAACGCTGCGCACACGCGGATCGCTGCAGAACTTCGAGCTGACCCTTCGACGCAAAGACGGGCAGAAGGTCACGGTTCTAGAGAATGTTAGCTTGGTGTACGACTCGGGCAACGAGGGTGAGATCATCCAAGGAACGTCCGTAGACATCACCGCGTTGAAAGCGGTCGAGTCGGAGCTGCGCAAGAGCGAGGAGCAGCATCGTTCGCTTGCGGAACGTCTTCGTGATTTGGCTCAGCACCTCCAGAAAGTGCGCGAGGAAGAGAGAACCCGAATCGCTCGCGAGCTACACGATGAGTTGGGACAGGCGCTCACGGCCCTAAAGCTGGACCTTCACTGGCTTGCGGAGCGCACGCCGGATGCCGATCTCGGCACAGCACGGATCCGGTCCATGCTAGGGCTCGTCGATCAGACGATCACGTCAGTTCGGCAGCTCTGCTCCTACCTCCGCCCGGCCATCCTAGATGACCTCGGCCTGGGAGCCGCGATCGGATGGATCGCACAAGACGTCGAACGACGGACGGGCATCAGGTGCCGGGCGACAATGTCCGGCGAAACGCCGGAGTTGCCTGTACACGTCGCGACTGCGGCATTCCGCATCCTCCAGGAGAGCCTCACGAACGTTGTGCGGCACGCCAATGCGACGGAGGTGGAAATCGCATTGAGCACTCGGGGAGGCCGGCTTATTATGGAGGTGCGGGACAACGGGACGGGTTTTTCCGAGGGGCGACGGCGAACCGGTGTATTTGGTGTGGCCGGGATGCAGGAGCGGGCCCTGGAACTGGGTGGCAAGCTACGCGTGATATCGCGTCGGGGTGTGGGAACGCGCGTTAGGCTGACGGTTCCTCTAGCTGAGGGAACGGCGCAATGATCCGGGTGCTGATCGCGGATGATCATGCTGTGGTCCGCGAGGGGTTGCGGCGCATTCTGCTGGCGGCAGGCGACATGACGGTCGCAGGCGAGGCTGCAACTGCACAAGAGCTGCTCCAACTCGCCAGACAGGTGGCGTGCGACGTGGCACTCGTGGACCTGTCTATGCCGGGATCCGCAGGCCTGGAAGCGCTGCGCGAGCTTCGGAGTCTCAGACCCGGGCTGCCCATCGTAGTACTCAGCATTCACCCCGAGTCGCAGTACGCAGTTCGTGTCATTCAGGCGGGCGCTTACGCATATCTTGGAAAGTCGGTCGAACCTACGGTCATCCTTCATGCGATCCGGAAGGCGTACGTTGGGGAGAGGTACATCACCGAAGAGGTCGGACAACTACTTGCCGACCATTTGGTATCCGCGAGAGATCGCGCGCCACACGAGCTGCTGTCCGACCGGGAGTTCCAGGTGCTGGAGATGCTGGCCAAGGGAAAGACGGTGACGGAGATCGCCGCCGAGCTGTCGCTGAGTACGAAAACGGTGAGCACTTATCGAGCACGCGTATTGGCCAAGCTGGGCGCGCGGACCAACGCCGATCTTACGCGCTACGCGCTGACGCACGGCCTCGGCTAGCGGCCCCGTGTGCCCCGGTTGGGTCCTTGTCCTACAACCGATATGGCCGTCTGCCGACAACGGGTTGTTCGATTTGGTGCGATCCTATTCGGACGTAGGCGGGTCGAGCCGACACGCGCCTTGCGTTGCGCCATCTCGGGACGGCGGCTCTGTAAGAGACTCGGCTCACCCGCCCTGCGCTTTGTGCCACCTGCCGGCGGTCCTGCGGCAACCAGGGCTTTGGCTTCCACCCCAACATCACCCTCTTCGCTCCTGTCATACTGGAGATGCATCCCATGTGAATAGCCCGCAGGCAGGTTTTTGACTTGAGTCATCCCGTCCGCGACGAAACGGAGCCAAAGCGAAGCGTAAACAGAGCGACGGTTCGCCGGGTGGTCGACCTGTTCCGACCATACCGCGCCCGCGTCGGCCTGACCCTCATCGCGGTGATAGTGGGCGTGCTGATGGGGCTGCTTCCTCCGTACTTCCTGCGGATCATCATAGATGACGGGCTGCTGCGGAACGACCTCCGAACGGTCTCTATCTTTTCGGCACTCACCGTCATCGTCACCATCGCCGCCGCCGGGGTCACGTTGCTCTATGGCTATTGGAGCGTGCTGATCGGGCAGTACATCATGTGCGACATTCGCAACAACCTGTTCGTTAGATTGCAGGCAATGTCGCTGAGGTTCTTCACAGCCACGCGTACAGGTGAGATACAGACACGCCTCATCAGCGACGTGCAGGGAGTTCAGACCGTCGTCAGCACCACGGTGACCGATGCACTCTCCAACGTGGCAATCGTGATCACCTCCCTAGTCGCCATGTTCCTTCTCGATTGGCGACTCACGCTGCTATCGGTAGGAATGGTCCCACTGTTTGCGGTGATCGGCTCGAAGGTAGGAGACTTTGCTAAGAATGTCCGACGCGGCACGCAGGAGCAAACCGCCGAGTTGAACTCCATGATGCAGGAGACGCTCTCGGTATCAGGCGTGCTGTTGACGAAGACCACCGGTCGGCTGGACACACTAACACGCAAGTTCGATCAGGAGAATCGGAAACTGGCGGGTTGGCAGATCAAGATGACACTGGTGAACTACCTGTTTTTCGCCATGATCCGCCTGATCACATCGCTGGCTCCGGCGCTGGTGTACTGGCTTGCGGGTTACCTGATGTGGAGGGGCGATGCCAGCATAACGGTGGGAGTGCTTGTAGCGTTCACGGCGCTGCAGACGCGAATGTTCTTCCCGCTAACCGGCTTGCTGAACATCCAGGTGGAGATCCTCAGCTCCTTCGCGCTGTTCGAGCGTATCTTCGAGTACCTCGACCTCCAGCCCGATGTGCAGGAGTCACCCAACGCAGTGGCGTTGCCCAAGGAGTCGGTGCTGGGAAGGATCGAGTTTCGCGACGTCTGCTTTTCCTATGACGAGAGCGTGCGCAGTCACGCCGTAGTGGACATCTCCTTTACAGCCGAGCCGGGACAACTGGTCGCCTTGGTCGGACCGTCAGGAGCCGGCAAAACAACCCTCACATATTTCATTCCACGGCTTTACGATCCTGACAGCGGACAGGTGCTTCTCGACGGCCACGACGTGCGCGACATCAGGTTGCAGGACCTCGCGGAGATCGTGGGAGCCGTAACTCAAGAGACCTATCTACTGCACTCCACAATACGCGAGAATCTGCACGTAGCTAAGCCCGATGCTACCGACGAAGAGATGGTGGAAGCTTGTCGGCTGGCTGCCATACACGATCACATCACGAGCCTGCCGGAGGGTTACGACACCGTGGTAGGAGAACGTGGATACAGGTTTTCCGGCGGCGAGAAACAACGCCTCGCCATCGCCCGCGCTCTCCTGAAGAACCCACGCGTGCTCATCTTGGACGAAGCGACCTCCGCGCTGGATACCCGTTCCGAGCGGCTCATCCAAGCTTCGCTCGCGGGGCTGATGAAGGGACGAACCACCTTCGCAATCGCACATAGACTATCGACGATTCTTGCCGCAGACCAGATCCTGGTGATGGATCAGGGACGCATCGTCGAGCGAGGAACGCACGAGACACTGTTGGCTAGAGGTGGGCTGTACAGGCGCCTGTACGAGGAGCAGTTTGCACAGCCTACTACGGTACGGGTATCGGATGAGGACGGGAATGCCGACTGAGGGGCATTCGCGTGCAGGCCCGGCACTCTCGATGCCGAACTTTCGACTATCATGAGTGCTCTGACACCGATCGTCGGTCTCTGCCTTGCCTGTGTAGTTGCGTGCAGTAGTACCTCGCAGGAGGCGTCGTGGGAGATACTGCAGATGACAAGTGTGCCGCCGAGCGCGCCGACACCACTTCTTCCCATACCCAGCGAGAGACAACTCGCGTGGCACAAGCTGGAGATGTACGCGTTTTGCCACTTCGGGATGAACACGTTTACCGGGCGCGAATGGGGAGACGGGACCGAGTCGCCCGAGCTGTTCCAGCCCACTGAACTCGACTGTCGGCAGTGGGCACGGGTGCTGAAGGACGCCGGATTCAAAGGGATTATCATCACCGCGAAGCACCACGACGGCTTCTGCCTGTGGCCCTCCCGTTATACCACCCATTCGGTAGCACACACCTCGTGGGGGGATGGCAAGCGCGACGTAGTGGGCGAGCTGGCCGCAGCGTGTAGGGAGTACGGGCTGAAGTTCGGGGTTTACCTGTCACCATGGGATCGACATGAACCATCTTACGGAGACTCTCCCCGTTATAACGAGCACTACGAGAACCAACTCACGGAGCTGCTCACCAACTACGGCGAGGTATTCGAGGTGTGGTGGGACGGCGCGTGCGGTGAAGGCCCCAACGGAAAGAGGCAGGAGTACGACTGGAGGTCGTATGAAGAGTTAGTCAGGCGGCTGCAACCGAAGGCCGTCATCTTCAGCGATGCGGGACCGGACGTTCGGTGGGTCGGTAACGAACAGGGCTTTGCGGGCGAGACGAACTGGTGCATGCAGCGACGCGATGACTTCGCTCCAGGCAAGGTGGCCGACCTCTCGTTGCTGACGCACGGGCAGAAGGATGGGACACACTGGGTGCCCGCGGAGTGTGATGTGTCCATCCGTCCTGGGTGGTTTTATCATTCGGAGCAAGACGCGCAGGTCAAGTCGGTCGAGCAGCTCGTGGACATCTACTTCAAGTCGGTGGGTCGAAACGCGTCGCTGCTACTCAACGTGCCGCCGGATAGGAGGGGGTTGATCGCCGAGCCGGATGTTCAGAGGCTTCTCGAGTTCAGAGGGGCACTCGATGCCATCTTCGCACGGGACTTGGCTCGCGAGGCGAAGGCCGTGGCGAACTGCGTCCGCGGTGGGGATGCCAGGTTCGCTGCCGAGCGTGCTATCGACGGGCTGCCCGGCAGCTATTGGGCGACGGATGACGGTGTTCTGACTGGCTCGCTGACTATCACTTGGCGTGAGACCGTGCAGTTCAGCGTGGTGATGCTGCAGGAGAATATCGAACTGGGGCAGCGAGTCGAGGAGTTCTCCATCGAGGCTCGAGTGGGTGGGCAGTGGCAGGAGGTTGCGCGCGGCACTACCATCGGGTACGAGCGTTTGCTACGAATCCTGGTGGTGGAGGCCGATGGGCTGCGTGTAAACATCCTCGGTGCGCGGGCGTGTCCCACGATCTCCACCGTTTCCGTATTCGCACCGCCATCACGACCCTAGCTGGTTGGGGTGCATTATCCTGCTCGTCGCATCTACCAGAAGCGTTCTCACGCAAAGATCGCGAAGGTGCCGCGGAGGACGCCAATGCTGCTACAGTCTTTGCAATCTCTTGGGCAGTTGGCGAGCAATCCGGCCGACGCAGCACCAACGCTGCCGACAATGACCCTCTCTTCGCAATAGCCGGCACGTCGAGATCGCAGAGGACGAGCAGAGCGCGCAAGACCGGCCGCAGCAGCCGCGTGACAGACACTGCGAGACGCCGTCGTGACCTTCGCGCACTTTGCGGAGCCTCGGCGCCCGTCTACTTCACCGAGCGCAACCGATCCTTGAACAGGCACCTTGCACGCACCAGGAACTCACTCCACCACGATCTCTCGAATCACCACCCAATACGGAGATGGGGCGACGACGCGGACTCGCACCGCACGGAGGCTGCGAGTAGTGCCCGGCCCGAAGGAAACCTCTGCCACGCCGTTGGAGAACTCCGCGACAGGCTCGTAGTCCACGCCGTTCACCGACACCTCTAACACTCCTGCGTACACGATGTCCGATGGGTGCTCTTGGTGGCCCGTGAGCACTCTCAGCCTACTCACTCCAAAAGGTTCGTTAAGACGTACGGTGAACGTGTCTCCTGCAACCGGCCCCCTGCTGCACCAGAAAAAGGATTCCTCGTCACTGTCTATCGTATTCGTGGGAGCATATGTCTCGTAGGTGGGCATGGTAGTCTCCACAGTCGCCGGTAGTGCGAGCGTGCGGTATCGTGCCTCCCCGATCCCGCCCGTCGTGCCGTCCGGATAGTAGGCTCTAGCCCGGACCACCGTGGTCCTATCCAAGCGCAGCTTGGCGCCGTAGGCAGGTGATTGCTCCGTCGGGTCCGAGCCGTCCAGCGTGTACCTGATGATGGCCCCCGGCTCGATGGTGGTCATCTCCACGTCTTGCGTGCCATGGAACTCCCACTTTCCAGGCAGAATGATCGGTGTCTTCGGCAGTGCTGCGATTTCCGCTACCAGACGTTCCCACTTCTCGAGGTTGCGGTCGAGCCACCACCCACGGTTCTCGACGAGCCACAGCCGACGATAATCGTCGCGCAGGGCACGTGCCTCGGCCAGCAGCTGCCGGATCCCTTCGGCCGCCTTATCGAGTCGCGTCGCGTCGTCCGCGCGTAGCAGGTGCGCAACCAGTACACGCAAGCCGCTGAACGCGGCCCGTCGTGCGGCGTGCAACGCGACTTCCAGCGAGTCGGCGTTCATCGGCTGCGCACGCAGCAACCTCTCCAGCCCATCGCGGATCTTCCCTGCCTTGCGTGCGAGCCCCAGTGCATCCGAGACACTACCACTGCGTCGGTACACCTGCTCCATCGTACGCCAGAATGCACCGTCGTTCATGCCACCCGATGCCGGGTTTTGCCTTAGCTCACTCAGCGCATGTAGCAACTCCGCTGTATCCGTGCCGTCGGTGCCATGAAACAGCGGACCGAACGCTCTGTCGAACCGAGCGAGCCTTGCCTCCCGCAACGCGTTGGCATCTTCGCCAGGCTCCGGCACGGCGGGTCGCCAAGAGCACTCGGCTCCCCAAATCAGCGGGTACCAGTTAGCGTTGAAGAGGTTTTCGCCGCTGTCGTCCCACGTGGTGTTGATCACACCCATAGCCCCGTGTCTCGCGCCATCGCGGATGTAGTTGGAGATGTTGATGCAAGCGGTGCGGAGATCGGGGTACACCTGGCTCCAACAACTAACACCGGGGCACACCATGAAGCGGAAGCCCAGCTCGGTGAAAGGCTGGATGGCATCATCGAAACTCTCGCCAGCATGGTATCCCCACGAGAGCACTATTAGGTCTTTGGGCAACCGAGGGATGATGTCGCGATGGTGCAGTGCGATATCGCCCCACATCAGCGCGGTCTTCCCGTAAGGCCTCAGCAGGTCGGCGATGCGCACGATGTGGCGCGCATAGACCGATCCTAACCCCTCCTTCTCCACCATCTCCTTGCTGGCTCCCGTTCCCAGCCCACCCGTCTCGTCGCAGTTGATGTTGAAGAGAGGGCTCTCGTACGCCGGAGCGATCTCGCTGTATACGTCCGCCAGAAACTGGTAGCTCTCTTCTTTGGCCGGCGAGATCACCCATCCTGCCTCGCCGAGGTGCTCATAGCCAGGCACGCTCAGGATGTTAGCGAAGTGTCCGAACGACTGGAAGTTCCCGATCACCTCCACGTGGTAGCGCTTGGCATATCGCGTCAGCTCCCGCACCTCATCGGCCGTAATACCGTCGGGCGGTGCGATGGTCGGATGCTTCTTCAGCTTGAAGACGTGCTCAGTGTAGAGCGTGAAGGAGTTCAGCTTGTATTCGGACATGGTGCGGACCTGGCGCTTCAGGTACTCGAGCGTGGGGATGGGTCCGCGCGAGATGTCGTCCTGCCACCCACGTACCTTCAGCGCGGGCCAGTCCAAAATCGAGCAACACGGTATGGCGGCCTCCACGCTGTTCGCACGAATGATCTGCTTCAGCGTCTGCACGCCGTAGAAGATGCCCGGGGCACTACGTGAGGCAATGACGATGCGGTCGGGGTCAATCGAGAGTACATACGATCCCTCGATGTTTGCGTCCGGCAGCCGCAGCAAGAGCGACTCGAATTCGGAGTCGGCAGACGAAGAGCGGGCCAGCACGACTGCGCCGGACGCGCCCAAGCTGACCGATGCGCGAATCCCCGCGGACTCGCGAAGCTCCTCAGCGAGCTGAGATGCGGCAAAGGAGTCGTCCTCATCACCGCAAGTTACCGATATCGAGGCGATGCGGTCGAGCGCGAAAAGTCCCTCTGCCGTGGTGACGGATTGCGGCGACGGGATAATGCGCAGAGGGATTTGCGGCGCGCCGTAGGAGACGGTGGCGAACAAGAGGGTCAGCAGACAGACGAGAATGAACGTACCCACGGCCATGTGTCCTCCAGAGGCGTTTTGCGCGAAGCTTTCGCCAAATTCGCTACAGCGGGTGAACACACCTCGTGAGTTGGCGCAAACAACAGCGGATGGCCGGGCCACAGAGTGGCCCGGCCATCCCATAGGATATGAGCCTCCGAGAGGCCCTGTCTTGCCTACCTATTTCTTGCGGCGGCGAAGTGCGAGCGCGCCAAGACCCGCCGCGATAGCGGCCATCGTCCCCGGCTCCGGAACACACCAGCTGTCTACGACGAGCTGATCGATGTATAGCGGCCGACCGCCTGCGACCACGTATGCCTTCGTCCAGTCGCAGAACGGGAAGCGATAGTCGGCCCGAAAGTGGGTCCAACCATCTCCCATGTCGATGTAGCCGAAGTCATAGGGATCACCCAAAGGCCCCACGTCGCCCGGAGCCCCGAAGTAAGTGAGTTGGAACCGGTACTCCTTTTCGTGATTGTAGTCCACCACATTCGGTATGGTGAACTCCATGAAGGTGTCGGGGGCGATACACCAAACCCCCCTGCGGCCCTCGAACTCAGGGAACCAGACGCTGGCGCTGCTGACGTCAGAGATAAATGGCTCGCCGTAAGGATTCCAGAACACCTCGGGGTGTTGCGACGGGGTGTAGAACTGCCAGTGCTGAAATGTCGTGTCCGGGAGCCCGCGATACCACGGGGGCGTCAGGTCGTCGGCGACCGCGCTGAGAGAGAGTGCAGCGGCTGCCATGGCCGTCAGAATGGCTCGGGTCACTCGCTGTCGTCGTAGGTTGATCATCTGTTACCCTCCGGTTTCTTTCATGCGTTCATCGTGGACGCACCGGAACGCGTGCGTTCCGATCACCATCAGGCGGCAATGACAGGTGTTGTACAGCAACCCATTACTTCGGGGACCCGACCATCGGCCGCATCCCTCGAGGTGTCTTACCTCTACTTATTTGGCGCACACTCGCCGCCTCCGGCCAGTCCGTCTGGCGGCGAGCGCCCCCCTAATCTCCCCTTTTCAAAGCTAGGGTGGAGACCGAGCCGTGAAGCTTTCGCCCTCCCAGACCCTAGGCAAGCAGACGGCTAGATCCTTTTGGCCATGCCAGAGCGGACCAAAGCCTGGGTACTATTATACAGTAAATTGCTTATCTTAGCTAATTATTTTTTCGCAACCGTTGGGTTTCCTATTGATGAACGGGCCTGCACGAACGGCCTTCGGAGCTTAGTTCGGGCTGATCCAGTGACGAATGTGCTCATACCCGCCCGAGCGCAGCTGCCCGCTGCGAACGTAAGAGATGAGCCGATGCATCACCGGCAGCATTTCTTGGAAGCGCTCGGCGGCGCTGGTCAGCTCGAGCATGTGCTGGGCCTCACGACGGCCCATACGCAGCAGCCCCGCCATCGCGAACGAGAGCGACGTGGGGTCCTCGGTCAGCCGTATCTGCACGGTAAAGTCCAGCCGTTCCGTTAGGGCGTCTGCCAGCTCCGCGAAGGCATCCTTCGCTGCTTCGAGCAGCCCCATCTCCTCATCCGAGCCGGTCCACGCTTGGTCCGTCACCGGCTCGGCCCGTCCCACGAGATAGGGCTCCGACTCGTAGTCCAGTTCACGGATGCGGAAGCGCTCGCCGCCTTGAGCCACGATGTTCATCCTCACATCGTCCAGGCGCTCGACCTCTCGGATGGTGAGCAGGGTCCCGACGAGATAGGGCTCGACGTATTTGTCCCCTACTTCTCGGCCTTTGCGGATGAGCGCGGTGCCAAAAGGTGTGCCCTCGTCCAAACAGTCGTTGATCATGAGCCGATAGCGGTCCTCGAAGATGTGCAAAGCCACCAGAGCGTTGGGGAAAACCACGCTCCGAAGAGGAAAGACGGGAACTCTAGCGAGACCCTCGGACACGCCGGGAGTCTACCACTGCACTGCTTCAAGGCGCGGTAGACTGAGGGCCGTGAGCCGAGCGGTGGAACATACGGTGCGCAGACGGCGTCGTGACCCATTGCGGCGATTCACTCAGCCCCCGCGCACTTCCGGAACAGCGTGCTCGGGGCTGCTGGACCACGAGCCGGAGTACGTGGATGGGGGTGCACAACAGCCACGTGGGCGTCGTGCTGTACCGACCGCTGAATCCAGACCCAGGCAACGTGCCTTCCCTCAGATCGAGGTTGGAGGTCTTACCCGACTGCCGCTGGCCCGGTGCGAGGCGGGAGAAGCCAATCTCGACGAGCCGATCCACCTGGCGGAGCGGTGGCTAGGAAGACCGCTAGCGCGCTCCACCGCCCGCGAAGGTACTGGGAATAGAAGGGCCTCTGGTACACTCCGAGTCTCTTCGGCACACCATGAATCAGGCAGTCAGTCAAAGGAGAACGCAACGATGGCGTATGCACCCGTGGAGAACACCGTCAACGGCTCGATCACCCAAGAAGCGCTGACCGCGTTTCGCGAGGACTTCGCTAAAGAGCCCCGCAATCTGCTCGCTCGCAATGCCGTATCCAAGACGCCGGTCGGGCAGGTCGCGCTGAATCGCGACATCGTAACCTCGCTCGATCACACCTACTCCATCTCTATCAAGGTGGGCGAGGCTACAAGCCAGGAAAAGAGCGGGCGCTGTTGGCTGTTCGCAGGGCTCAACACACTGCGCGTAGTAGCCATGCAGCAGATGAACGTAGAGAAGTTCGAACTGTCGCAGAACTACCCATTGTTCTGGGATAAGTTGGAGAAGTCCAACTACTTCCTAGAGAGTATTCTGCTGACACTGCACGAGCCCATCGGCAGCCGACTGCTGAATCACATCCTGGCGAATCCGATTCAAGACGGCGGACAGTGGGACATGTTCGTGAACATCATCAAGAAGTACGGCGTGGTACCCAAGTCCGTCATGCCGGAGACGGAGAGCAGTAGTTCCACCTGGCCGATGACCGCGAACATCACCGCGAAGCTACGCGAGTACGCTGCTCGGTTGCGTGACAGCCATGCGAAGGGAGCATCCATCGATAGGCTGAGGGCGGAGAAAGCGGACATGCTGAACGAGGTCTACCGCATGTTAGTGATCCACCTGGGAGAGCCGCCCCGGTCGTTCGAGTGGCAGTGGCGAGATAAGGATGACAACTTCCACCGCGATGGTATCATCACGCCGCACGAGTTCTTCCACAAGCACGTGCCCTTCGATTTGGACTCGATGGTATGCCTCATCCACTGCCCCACTGCGGACAAGCGGTTCGATACCATGTACACCATCGAGTTTCTGGGTAACGTGGTGGGCGGCCAGGTCATTCGCTATCTGAACGTGGATCTGCCCGTGTTCAAGGAGGCCGCGCTGGCGCAACTGAAGGATGGACGTTCCGTGTGGTTCGGCTGCGACGTTGGGAAAGGGCTGGAACGTGAACTCGGCGTGCTGGACACTCACGTGCTCGACTATCCGCTGGTATACGGCACCGACTTTCGACTGGACAAGGCGCAGAGGCTGGACTACTGCCACAGTGCCATGAACCATGCCATGGTGCTAACTGGAGTGGACCTGGACGACTCCGGGAAACCTCGCAAGTGGCGCGTCGAGAATAGCTGGGGCGACAAGGTGGGCGACAAGGGCTTTCTGGTGATGACGGATAGGTGGTTCGACGAGTACATGTACGAGGTGGTAGTGGACAAGAAGTACCTGCCAGACTCGCTACTGCCGGTGCTTGACACCGAGCCGGTCGGGCTCCCGCCCTGGGACCCGATGGGCGCGCTGGCTCAGTGATAGCATTTGGCTTCCGACTACCCTGCAGTCGTTTTCTCTCACCACTGCGAGTCGTGAGGGTTGTGGACCGTCATGCTGAGCTTGTCGAAGCAAACGTCATAACGTCATGCTGAGCTCATCGAAGCAAACGTCATGCTGAGCCTGTCGAAGCATGCGGTCGGTTGCCGCAAGGGTGAAAACCGGAAACGAAAGGGTGCTCCAGGCGGCGTCATGCTTCGACAGGCTCAGCATGACGCAGTCCTACATGCCTCCACTGCAGAAGCAGCGGTGGGCACCGTGCGCGGGTGTGTAAGAAGCGGGACACCGAGGCCCTCCGCGTCGGCCACCATGTCGCACCGCGTGGGGGTGTGTCGGAAGCGAACTACCTCCACTGCAGAGCAGCGGAGGCATATGCGATAATACGATGACACAGAAGAGGGGAAAGAGATGGTAGTAGTGCAGTCCGAGCAACTGCCGTTCGAGGAAGTAACCTATGAAGGAGCGAGCGGCGCGTACATCAAGGAATTGCTCACGCAGCGTGAAGGCGCACCGAACTTCGCCATGCGCCTCTTCGAGATACGCCCTGGAGGGCACACCATGCATCACAGCCATGCGTGGGAGCACGAGGTATACATTCTCTCGGGCACGGGAGAGGTGCACACGGACACCGGCCCCGTCGCCGTGAAGGAAGGCGACGCGGTGCTGGTGCCCGGTGGCGAGCCACACAGCTTCGAGAACACGGGTACCTCCCCCTTCCGCTTCCTCTGCATCATCCCAGTCGAGCAACCCTGCTGTAGATAAGTGCCGTCACCACGGAGGACAGGGGACAAAGGGGTCTGTCGGTAGAATCCGCGTGTCGGCAGGCAGGAAGAAGGAGGAGGACAGTGGCCAAGGAAACGGTTGTCGTCGTTGGAGCGGGAGGCATCTCGGGCGCGTGGTTCCCGCGGCTCATCGAAGAAGGCGTAGACGTACGAGCGGTCGTGGAGCTGGATCCGAAGGTTGCCCAGAAGGCGGTGAAGCGCTACGGGCTTGGCGCGGAGGTCTCGACGGACCTGAAGGCGACGTTGCGGAAGCACCAGCCCACGTTCGTCTTGGACCTGACCACTCCAGATGCACATGCCGGAGTTACCACCACGTCGCTTAGAGCCGGCTGCCACGTGCTGGGCGAGAAGCCGATGGCAGCCTCGATGTCCGAAGCGCGAAGGATGGTTCGCACCTCGGAGCAGACCGGCCGGCTGTACATGGTGGCGCAAACCCGGCGATGGGACTCGCGTCACGCGTCTCTTCGCGAAGGGCTGCGCCGCGGCCTGATCGGCGACGTGACCACCATCAACTGCGACTTCTACATGGGTGCGCATTTCGGCGGCTTCCGTGAGCAGATGCAGAGCCCACTCATCCTGGACATGGCCATTCACCAGTTCGATCTGGCGCGATTCTTCACCGGCGCCGACCCCGTGGCGGTGTACGCCCACGAATTCAACCCGAAGGGCTCGTGGTACAAAGGGGACGTCGCAGCGACCTGCGTGTTCGAGATGACAAACGGCATCGTGTTCACCTATCGCGGCAGTTGGTGCGCGGAAGGTTGCCCGACGAGTTGGAACGGCGACTGGCGGGTTATCGGCACGAAAGGCACGATGCTATACGAAGCGAACGCGGACCCGGCGGGCGAGATTGCGCTCCCCGGCTCCGGCTTCGAGCGCAAGCGCAAGGCCGTGCGGGCACCGAAGGTGGCCGTGAAGTACCAAGGGTTCCATGGGGCGCTGAACGAGATGCTGACCTACCAGCGAAAAGGAACGCCGCCCCAGACGGAATGCCACGACAACATCGCGTCGCTCGCCATGGTGTTCGCCGCCATCGAATCCGCGAAGCGCAAACGACGCATCCCAATCCGTACCCTGTAGGAACCTCGGACGGCGAAGGGTACGATACGCGTATGCCAACGGTTTTCGTCTCCACTTGGTCTTTCGGTCGGATTTGCGTGAACGAGGCATGGAGCGTGTGGGAGCGACATGCCGACCTTCTCACCGCGGTCGAGCACGGACTTGCCCAGGTCGAGTTGGACCCCTCGGTCACCTCGGTGGGCTATGGCGGAATGCCCAACTCCGAGGGTGTGGTGGAGCTGGACGCGGGCTTGATGGATGGCGAGACCCTGAGGTGCGGCGGAGTGGCCGGGGTGCAAGGGATCGTGCCCGTCATCAGCCTCGCACGCAGGGTGCTGGAGGAGACTCCTCACGTGATGCTGGTGGGAGAGAACGCGCAGAAGTTCGCCATCCGTCACGGATTCGAGGTGCGGCAGCTACTCACCACCCAGGCACTAGAACGGTACCAGGAGTGGCAGATGAAGCAGACCATGCCCATGACCGCGCACGACACGCACGACACGTGCACTTGCGTCGGAACCGACGGCAAGCACGTAGTAGCAGGGTGCACCACCAGCGGCCTGGCATGGAAGATGCCTGGTCGCGTGGGCGACTCTGCTATCTTCGGAGCCGGACTCTATGCGGACGATGAGGTGGGTGGCGCGGGCGCGACGGGTGTCGGCGAAGACATCTGGCGCTTCTTGCTGAGCTACCGCGCGGTGGATGGCATGCGTGCAGGCCTATCACCCATGCAGTCGTGCCGCGTGGCCATCGCGGAGATGGTGAGGCGAAGACCCAACACCACCGCTCGCTGCAGCGCCGTGTTCGCCGTGAGCAAAGAGGGTGAGTGGGGAGCCGCAGCCTCCAAAGAAGGCTTCACGGCCCAAGTATGCATTGACGGCAACTTCGAAGAGGTGCCCATTCCAGGGATCGAATCGCTGAAGGAGGGCTGAGTGCCATGAAGCCGCTCATCATCGGCACGGCGGGGCATGTGGATCATGGCAAGTCCACACTGATCAAAGCTCTAACAGGCATCGACCCCGACCGTCTGCGTGAAGAGCAGCAGCGTGGCATGACAATCGATCTCGGCTTCGCGTGGTTGGATCTTCCGCGCTCCGGACGTGTGGGCATCGTGGACGTGCCTGGGCACGAGAGATTCCTGAAGAACATGCTGGCAGGCGCGGGCGGTGTGGACCTCGCACTGTTAGTGGTTGCTGCGGACGAGGGTGTGATGCCACAGACACGAGAGCACCTCGACATTCTCAGTTTGCTCGACGTGCACGGAGTGGTCGTGGCGCTGACCAAGTGCGACCTGGCGGATGGGGAGATGCGAGCGCTAGCCGCCGAGGATGTTCGTACGCTGCTCGAGGAACGCAAGCTGCCTGAACCGACAATCGTGGAGACGTCTGCCGTCACGGGAAGCGGCTTGGACGAACTGCGCGAGACGCTGGACTCTGCATTGGAGCGCATGCCGGCCAGAGACACGGGCGCACCGGCGCGCATGCCAGTGGATCGTGTGTTCACCATGACAGGATTCGGAACGGTGGTGACAGGTACGCTGGTAGCTGGAACGTTGGCAGAGGGTGCCAGCTATGTGTTAGTCCCCGGCTCGCTGGATTGCCGCATACGCGGATTGCAGGTGCATGGAAAGAAAGTCTCCCGAGCAGTCGCAGGTCAGAGGGTGGCCGCGAACCTGACCGGCGTGGCGAAGGAGAAGTTGCATAGGGGTCAAATGTTGTCCGCGCGTGGCGCGTGCGAGGAGACACTCTGCTGCGACGCCTTGATCACGTTGCTGCGCGACGCCCCGCCACTCAAGCATGGGGTACGCGTTCGCCTGCACATCGGCACGGCGGAGGTGATCGCGCGGGTCGCACTGGGATCATCAATGGACGAGATCGGGAGCGGCGAGACTGGCGCCGTGCAACTGCGATGCGAGTCGCCGATCGCATGTGCGAAAGGGGACCGGTTCGTGTTACGTCGCTATTCGCCTGGGATCACCATCGGCGGAGGGCAGATCGTACTACCAATCGCACCTAGACGCAAGCGGGCACAGATCGAGTCGGAGGCGTTTGCAGACGCGTTGTCTGCATCGCCGGAAGAAGCAGTACTGGCAGCACTCGACTCGAGCGCATCCGGGCTGGATTTCGTGCAGATTGGGCGTCTGTGTGGCCTGCAGCCCGCCGAAGCCCGCGACATCGTAGAACGACTGGGTGCGTCCGGGCGGGTGATCACGCTAGGCGAGCGGATACTAACACTACGAGGCTGGGAGGCGTTGAAGGAGGCCCTTGTGCGGCCGATTCGCACTTACCATGCGAGTCACACGACTACGCCGATGATGCCGAAAGCGACATGGGCCGCCGCGACGCCGATACAAGACGACCCCAAGGCTCTGGACGCAGCGCTGGCTCGGCTCTCGGACGATGGTCTGGTCGTTAGTAGCGGCGCGGGCGTTAGACTCGCCGACTTCCACGTGCAGGTCTCGGAAAAACAGCAGGCTCTGGTGGACCGCGTGGTGAAACTGCTGCTGGACGCAAGCTTTCGCGTGCCGACGGTCAGTGAACTCCCGCGTGTTGCAGGACTGCCCGAACCTGCGATCAACGAGGTACTGCGCCTCGCACGCAATCTTGGTCGGGTGGTGAAGGTAAGCGATGATCTGTACTACCCGGTGGAGACGGTAGAGGAGATCAAGCGACTGGTACGTGAGAAGGTCGGCTGCACGGGCGGACTGACCGTTGCAGCGTTCAGGGACCTAACACAGACGTCTCGCAAGTACGCTGTGCCGCTGGTGGAGTACCTCGATTCGATCCACTTTACCCGCCGTGTCGGGGACGATAGGGTGCTCGCCGACTAGCTCGTCATCTCGGCTGGGGCGGTGCGTTCGAGGGTGACATAGGTTGGGCACTGAGCGTTCAAATCTACGGTGACCGAGCAGCACGGAATCCCATACCTAACCACTCGAGTCACTCGCAACCTCTTCTGCAGCGCCGTAGCACCCACTATCGTGTCTCCGGTAATGCACAACGCCGCTTCCGGCATCTCGTACTCGGGGTGCAACACCACGGCAAGCCCCTCGTCGGCGAAACTCAGATCCACTCGCATGGTTCGCACGGCCTTCATTCTCTGCACTATCTCCTCGGCGGTGGCCCACTCGATCCCTCTTGGACGTGCGTGCGCCATAAAGTTGCGGAACGCCTCGGACACCGTCTTTTCTTCGAAGGAGCGCGTCTCGAAGAAGAAGTGAACGACCCCATGCGATCTTACCGCGTGCTCCAGAATCTCGAGGGCGCGTGCCGATGAGACACCCTTGCCTATGTCCGCGGCAAGGCACGGAATGCTGAGCACGGGCAGCAGCGACCCGTCTCGCCGCGCAGGTCGGAAGGGCCGACAGGTTCCAAATATGGACCCGACGTTTCCCGGCTGTCGTGGCATTCGCCCGATTTCCGCCTCGATGCCCACCCGAGCACACCATTCCCAGAACTCGTTGCGCCCATGCCACCTTCCATCCTGAATGCTTGTGGACAGTAGCTGTCGCGTTCCCAATGAGCGACTCATACGCGTCTGCTGGAAGCTCAGCCTGTCTGACGCCCAGTCTTCGGGCTCGTTCACTTCGAATTGCAGCGCCACCTCGTGGTCCCGGGTGCGCAGCGCCTTCGCCACGTCCAGGCTGAAGCCGGGGCTGCGCAGGCACCATGTCGCGCGAAGACCGACCAGGGTGGCCTGATGCAGGATGGTCTGCACGTTCTGCACGTCGGTGCCGTCGGTGCCGAAGGACACCATGCCCGTTGCTACCGCACCGTTCGGATGCGGCCAGAGAAGAAGAAGCGGTAGGCTCATCCGCTCTGCGGCGTACGCGGCCGCACGCACTACTATCCCTACCAACCGATCCACCGCCGGAAGCAAGAAAGCCGGCGGCTCGCCCGCTAGGTCGGTGGAGCGGTCGAAGTCCCAATCGAGCACCGAGCCGTCCTCGCTACGCAAGATGCCGTCGCGAATCTTCGCGGTGCCGTCGGACGCGGGTATCCCATCCATCTCCACGTAGCTGCCCTGCCTCAGTCTAACCGCCGTCAAGCCGAGGTCTGGGGCGATATAGATGGCCGTGGACGAGCCGTGTTCCTGCACCGAGAGGCCGCACAGGCCCGTCGGCTTTCCGTGGCGGTCCAGGAGTTGGGCAAGGGTCATGGTGCCGTCAGCCACCACGCACTGCCCACCGATGCAGTGGATGGGAACGGTCTCGTCACCCAGCAGGAAGTGTTCGCTGACCGGAGCCAGGTAGCCTTCGCCGAACTCGCAGTTCTCGCTTGGAGAGCGTACACCGAGATAGGCGTTCAGCCCGCAGGTGTCACCGATGCAGATGAGGGAGCCGCCCTCTTCGACATGGCGGGCAAGGAGCGTTGCAGCCTCCGGAGTGTCGGGCAGCGGGGGCACGATCAGTATCTGTGCATAGGAGCACGCGGCCTCGATCTGGTCCGCGGAGTACTTGCGAAACACCAGCCCAGCCGTTCGCAGCGCGTCAGCGACTGACGGCGCATGGGTCCAGTCAGGGCCGGTGACGAGCGCGACTCGCGCCCAGCCCTCGCTAGGTCCCATCCTCCACCCAGTGCCGTACAGGGGCTATTCGATTCGGAATGCCAGGGCCCACGGCATTAATATCGGTTCTCAGGGCCCGCGACTTTCGGGCAGAGGCGAACCAGATGCAATGGGCGGCGGAAGGTCCGGCACCCCGGTGCTATCTCCCTGGGCTCAGTTCGTGCGCCAGGGTATGGCAAATAGCTGTAAGCTGAATCCCGGTCCTGCAACGAGCTCCTTGTTCTCTCTCAGCCTCCCCCGCAGGAGCCTCCCAGCAGCACGCAGTCGGGGCGGCGCGCTCTTTTTCGTATTCTTCTCATTGAAGAACCGCGAGGCAGGCCACCCACCCCAAGGATGCAGAGGCTACTCCGCCAGCTCGCCTTTTTCGTACGCGGCGACTTGGCGGGCGATGTCCGGGATGTTCTGAATACCCTTCGAGGGGTCGGTCAGGTGCGCGCCCTCCAACACCTGTTTCACGTTCTCCACACTCACCCGCGCGCCCGCATCCTTCAGTGCAGACCGGGCCATCTCGATCACCTCGCCCTCGCTCTTTTCCGTCTTGGTCGCCTGGATGAAGTTGCGCGCAGCATCCAGCTCGGTTTGCGCGTACTTCGAACCCCCGCACCCCACGAGGAGCGCAACAACCGCGACAATGAACCCAATCCACACCCAACGCATAGGCTGAGTATACCGGGCAGTGAACAGGAGATCGGACTCGCACACCTAACCTGAGAGAGATGCCATATCCCATGTTCGACGTCAGCCGCCTACACATCGAGCCGTTCGCCAATCGCGAGAACCTGCACCGGCTGGACGAGATGCCGCGACTCGACGAGCCCTTCGAGCCGATGTCGAACCCCGACATATGCACCATCGCCCGCGACATTCTGCGTGCTCGCGAGCGGGGCGCGACGGTGCTGTTCTCAATGGGTGCGCACGTAGTGAAGTCGGGCCTGTGCCGGTTCGTGATTGACCTGATGCGACAGGGATACGTGACCCACGTGGCCACCAACGGCGCTGGGCCCATCCACGACTTCGAACTGTCCCGCTTCGGCGCAACTTCAGAGAGCGTGCCGTTCTACATCAAGCAGGGACGGTTCGGTATGTGGCGCGAAACGGCCGAGTTGAACCATGCTGCGGTGGAGGGCGCACGCGACGGCATCGGACTGGGTGAAGCCATCGGCCGGATAATCGAACGTGAGCAGTACCCCAACCGCGAGGACAGCATTTTCGCGATGGGGTATCGGCTGCGAGTGCCCGTCACCGTGCACGTCGGCATCGGCTACGACATCCTACACGAGCACCCCAACTTCGACGCGGCGGCGACCGGCCTCACCTCGTATCGCGACTTCCTCATCTACGCACACAGCATCGAGAACCTGGAAGGCGGGGTATTCCTCAACTTCGGTTCGGCGGTGATGGGTCCAGAGGTGTATCTGAAGGCGCTCTCGATGGCGCGCAACGTAGCGCGGCAGGAGGGCCGTACGATCACCAACTTCACCACAGCGGTGTTCGACCTGCTACCGATCACCGGAGACTATCACGAAGAACCACCCAGGAGTGATGCGCGCTACTACTACCGTCCCTGGAAAACCATCTTGGTACGGACGGTGGCGGACGGAGGGCGCAGCTACTACGTGCAGGGCGACCACCGGGACACCATCCGAACGCTCTGGCTAAGGCTGAGGGAGCATGACCCGCGAACATCTGGCTGAGCTTCTGCAACGCTTCCCTTCCCTCTCCATCGCCGTGGTAGGGGACTTCTTCCTGGACAAGTACCTCGAAATAGACCCATCGCTTTCGGAACGCTCGCTGGAAACCGGCTTGGAGGCGTACCAGGTTGTGAAGGTGCGGAAATCCCCGGGAGCGGCGGGCACGGTCGCATCCAACCTTAAGGCGCTAGGAGTGGGGGCGGTGCACGCAATGGGCTTCGTCGGGTGCGACGGCGAGGGCTTCGACCTCGTGCGGACACTGCGGAACCATGGCATTGAGACGGGTTCGGTGATCAAGTCACAAGGAATGCTTACACCCACCTACATGAAGCCCATGGCGGCGGGTCGCGAGATGGAGCGGCTCGACATCCAAAACCGCAAGCCACCTTCGCTCAAACTGCAGAGAAAGGTGATCGGTGCGCTCGCGAAAGAGGCACCGCGATTGAGCGGTGTGATGGTGTCAGACCAATGTGCCCATGCTTTCGGGTTAGTGACCGAGTGGATGAGGGAGCGACTGATGGATTTGGCGCGGGACTTCCCTGCCCTCACGGTGCTGGTGGATAGCAGGTCGAGGATTGGGGAGTTTCGGGGAATGTGCGTCAAGCCGAATGCATCGGAGGCTGCCAGCGCTCTCGGGCACGAGGTAACCGCGGGTAACGCGGTGGATGCGGCACGGGCGCTGCGCGAACGTGGGGCGACTCGGGCTTTCGTAACCCTCGGGGCGAAAGGCATCGCATTCTGCGGCGAGGACGGGGAGGGCCTCGTTCCAGCCCCCGCTGCTCCCGAGGAGATTGACACCGTCGGCGCAGGAGACGCGGCTGCTGCGGGCATGCTATGCGCGCTGTGCGTTGGGGCGGGCACGCGAGAGGCGGCCGAGTTGGCGAACCTATGCGCTGGCGTGACCATCCGCAAACGTGGCGTCACTGGAACCGCCTCTCCGAGAGAGGTGACGGAGTTGGCGGCTGCTTCGATACCTTAAGGAAGCCGAACACCGAGGCCCTGACACTTCCGACAATGGGTTTATGAGCATCTACTAGAGCTGCTTCTTCAGAACCTTAGGGGGAGCGGACCGGTCGGTCGGGGCCGCTTCGAGTAGCCCTTCGGCCACGGCCCATCGGAAGAACACCCGTAGGTGATGGTGTAGGAAGCCTACCGATGTATCGATCATGCCATTGTCTATCGGGTCCGAGAGGAATGCCCGAAACAGTATCGCGCCAATGGCCTGAAGTACCACATACCAGCGAACGCATCGACTTTTCGGTGGCGTAGCGATACCTAGCGACCATCTTTGCGGAACGTCACGAAGCCTGTTGCCGACGTAGTCGGAACACGTCGGCGGATTCGGCCAGAATCAGATGCTGAAAGTGGGTCATCGGCTTGTCCTTTCGCGGACCCCTCGACACGTTGTCACCGGCTGTCTGAAGCGTCGTTATGGCCGATTTCGAACCTAACTTGACCCCGCCGAGGTCTGGATGCTAAGATGCAGCGTCGCTGCCGGATAGCTCAACTGGCAGAGCGCCTGACTCTGGATCAGGAGGTTCTAGGTTCGAGCCCTAGTCCGGCAGCCACTTCATTGTCGAGGTCCGAGGTGCGGCCCTGCGTCTTCTGCGGGGTTTCGGGTCGAGCGCACATCCTTGTTTGCTAGCGGGAGAGGGCGAGCGCCCCGGCAGCGGTCAACTAGGAAGCACCACCGGCGAACACCTGGCCGCGATAGGCGCCGGCGAGCCAGGCGGTTGTCCGGGCTCCCGCGACTGGACCGTGGAGGGGTGGAACCTCTGGGGCTTCGCGAGCCTGCTCGCGCTAGGCTAAGGCCGCGTCAGAGCGGGAGCGGCATCTGGCTGCAGGCAGGTTCAGCATTGAGAGATTGCGAACAGGCTCGCGAAGCCCAAACGACAACCCGAACTCCTCTGCTGCAGGAGCAGAGGTAGAACGGAGGACCGCCGCTCACCAACACCACGGCTGTAACAGGAGAACGGAGCCGTAGGCCCCTCGGTCGGCTCCCGAATCGGCCACAATGCTCCCATGCAAGGACAGTGCGTTCGAGACAGGCTCTGGTTGTGGGGTCACCGGGAGGGCAGTCACAACGGCGCTGCATGGGGTCTCCCCGGCGAGTCCACCATCACCCCGGCGCAGGCATGCGAGTACATGGGTGTCCCTAACCTCATAATGGTAGTATATGGTGGAGACCCTGCCCCGCCGTTCGAACCAGTCGCGAAGAGGTACGACCACCTAGACAGGGTCGTGTGGTCCATCGTGGGCGACGCGGGCAGCACCCGCAACGATACTAACACCGATCTGGACGAGGTCGTAAGCCTATGTGAAAGGCACCCCAACGTGGTCGGCGCTATCATGGACGACCTGTTCTTCGATCCGAAGCCGGATGGCAGCTTCGCACGCTTCAGCGCCGATGACCTATCTCGCTTTCGCTCCAGTCTGCAAAGCACACGCAGACCGCTGGACCTGTGGGTGGTAGTGTATCGTCAGAACCTCGATCAGCCTATACTATCACACCTTGCAAACGCCGATATTGCGACCTTCTGGACGTGGCGTGCGGAGGACCTAACAACCCTGGCAGACTCGTTCGCGCGGTTCGAAGCGTTCGCGCCGAAAGTGCGCAAGGTGTTAGGGTGCTACATGTGGGACTACGGCACCAACACACCCATGCCGGTCGAGCACATGCAGCATCAGTGTGAGATGGGAATGCGATGGCTCCGGACCGGTCGCATCGAAGGCATAGTGTTTCTCGCCACCTGCATCTGTGATCTAGGCCTGGATGCCGTGGAGTGGACCCGCGAGTGGATTGCTCGCGTCGGCGCGGAGACTCTACCTCGTTAGGCCCGTCAGGGGTATTCTCACTGGTAGAGGAGGTGAAGCATGGAGCAGAAGAGCGCGGAACAGAGCCCGGACATTGCGCCGAAGTCGCGTCGCACGCTGATTTTGGTGTTGGTGGGCATCGCAATCGCTATAGTGCTATACGTGATCGGCTTTGTGAACGGCCGTAGCCAAGTGGGCGACCTCCGCACCCAGTTGGACGCGGCCCAGGAGAACCTGGCTAAGGTCACTGAGCAGCGGGACGTGGCACTGGCTCGATCGCTCCTGTATCGAACGGCGGCCGATCTCGAAGAGCGCAACTTCGGCAAAGCACAGGAGAGACTTTCGGAAGCTGCGACTATCCTGAGCACACTCGCTCCCGGCGGTGGCGTGGGTGGTGACGGGATTCGTGCAGTGCAAAAGCAGGTGGAAGAGACCCGGATAGATGTGAGCACCAACGTCGAGACGCAGCGATCCGCCGTGCTAGAGATGGCAAAACGGCTCGATTCGCTGCAGCCGCGGTAGCATACCGCTTCGGCTGTCGAGAGCCATCAGCCCTCCCTTCCCGGAGGAGAGGGAGGGCTAACTCTTTCACTGACCGCCTTTGGCTTGGCCGCCGCCGGGTGCGCCGGCGGTACCGGGAATCGGCGAGGGCGGCAGGGCGCCCTCGCCAGGAGCCGGCATGTCGGACTCCTTGATCACTTCGTACGTCCCGCTGCCGGGGCCGGCAGGCGATGCGTACTTCCACACGATCACGCCGGCTACGACAACCACTACGATGATGATGAGCGCGACAACCTTCGGGTCAAGACTCTGCTTCATCCTTGCGCCTCTACCTTATAGTGTCCCACTGATACTCGTCTAGGTCCAGGATATGCCTCTGGAATGGGTTGACGCCGCGGATGAGCTGCCCCAGCCTCTGACCGCTCGCATGTCCGTCCGCGAACGACAGGTTGAACACCTGGCCGCCGCTGAAGAACGGGAAGCAGCCGCCCCACGCGTTCCACAGTGCCTTGCAGCCTGGGCTATTCGGGTCGCCGTTGTTGGGCGGGTAGTAGCATCTCCAGCCACCGAGCCAAGCCCGCAGGTCGGGGAGAGCAGCAGGAGCATCCACCGCCCAGCTACCGCCACCGCGCGGTCGTCCCGAGACCTCGCGCCCTCCGATCGAGTCCACGAGCAGAATCGTCCTTGCGGGAGAACCTATAGACGACCAAGCCACGTTCTTCATGGTTGCCGCTTGGTCAAAGGTCACGGGGTATGAGAGCCAGTTGTAGTTGAGCCCGTAGCTGGAGCGCCAGGCCCACGCCCAGTGGCGCAGCGCCGTCTCTGTCGGCGGAATGTAGGCGTCGGTGGTTGGGTGCCGGGACAGCATCTCGTCGTTGGTGTTAGGGTCCGCAGGACAGCGAAAGACGCCCCAGGACTTCGCGTACGGCTGGACGTTCTCCGGCCAGGGCATGTCGTGCTCGCTCCTTCCTGGCCCATGCCATGCGCCGAAGAAGGGAGAGCCGAATCCCCACGAGTTGACGGGCACGCAACGGTTGCCGTTGTCGTCGCGGTACATGAAGATCGCGTGGGCGCACTGACGGAGGTTGCTGATGTCCTGCGCACGCTTGGCCTGTTCCCTCGCCTGGCCGAACACAGGGAACAGCATGGAGGCGAGGATGGCGAGCACGGCTACGACCACTAGGAGCTCGACGAGGGTGAACGCAGCACCCACTGCGGCGGGCCTCTGACGCCCTCCAACGGAGAACCGCTCCGTAGTCAACCTGCGGTTGAGCACGAGACGAGAGCTTCGCCTCTATCGCAGCACGTCCTGCTGCTGGCACCAGCGACTCGTCTGGCCATACTAAGTAAGTAAACGTACTATCTATCTTGACCAATTCTCACCCACAGATGATACACTAGGAGCACGGTACGATACGGCGGCACTGATGAGTTTATGTTAGTGTCGTGTACAATAATCGAACGGAAGTAGGACTACATGCGGAATTGCTTTCCCATAGCTCTCTTGTGCGTCGTCTGCACGGCTTACGCCGACGATTGCCCATGGGGGAGAGTCGTAGCGTCGTCCGGCCCACCGGACATTGCCCTGGTAGGACCCTCGCCGGACCCGTCAGACCCCGAAGTGGGCGTGCCGCGCATCGTCTCTGGTGCGGAGTTGCCGGCTGCTGCGTTTCAGTTCACGCTGCCGCCAGCAGGCACGGCCTACCACCTGACCAAGCTCCGAGTGTATGCCGACCTGGCCTACGGCAATGGATTCCCGGCACAGGTCGAACTACGCGTCTTCTACGATCAGGCTGGCGCGCCGTCACCGCAGCAGGTGCCAGGCTCGTCAAGAGCGGCCTCCCCAGCGATCGGGCTGGCTCGCACTGCAAACAACGTCGACTACTGGGCCCAGTTGCGTCTTCAGTCGATGGTAGGTGTTGACTTGAGCTTCAGCCCGGATCTCGTTCTGGATCCCGGCACTTACTGGATGACGGTCGCGGGGGCCGATGCACCGCTGGCGCTGTATGCAGGGTCTGCGGGCGGGCAACCGAAGGCCACAGCTGGCACGTGGATGTGGAATGGACAGCAGTGGACCCTGGTGGACCAGCCCGAGCCGGGCACGCAGTGGCAGATGCCTGGGTACTCGACGGCACTAACACCCGGGGGCGTCAGGCCCAATGAACTCCCTGACACATCCAAGTACCGCATTGCCTACGCACTCGAAGACCTCATGCAGGGGGGCCTGCTCAAGGCGTCGCTGGTGGTGGACGGTTGGGCGGTGCCCGCTGACCCCTACCGTAACAGGTATTTCCGCGAAGATTCGGCAGGGATCCAAGACCCGCCAGCGCTCACCCCGGAAGGGCTGCGTTACAACCGAGACTGGCACCTGGTCGTTGACGTGCTGTACTGCGAACCGGAGACGGGCCGTCCGTTCATCGTGGACACGTTGGCGTTGGGCCTACCTCTCGGGAAAGCAGGAGTCGAGATGCCCGTGTCCTCAGGTCGGGTGGCGGTCGGCGAGTACGAGGTTCGGATCTACTCCCGTCACCACTTGGTCGGCCGCTGGAAGTGCGACAACCTTACGCAGACACCCTACCGGGGGATGGGCCACGGCCACGTTCCTCTGGCACTCCCCAACGTCCAGATCGCAGCGTGCCAGGACACCGACCTGGGCCAGATCACAATGGCTAACGGCGACGGCGACCTGGACTGCGAAGTCGGCATGGCCGATCTCAGCTTCGCCCTGCTACGTTTCGGAGCCACGGTACTGATGGACTCGGGCTGTCCGCCTTCAGGGTGGAACAGCTACTACTCCAGCATTGATGCCGATTACAGCGGGGTCATCGACATTGCGGACCTGAACGTTGTCCTGAACAACTTCGCCCAAACCGGCCCGCACCGCTGGTAGACGTCGACACCCTGACGGCCCCGCTACCATTCCGCACGATGTATGCGCAGGCGAATTGCACGCGCCGGGCGATGGGCTGGGGCTGCGCAACGACAAGTCTCCCCTGCAAGAGCAGTGGAGACTCCTCCTTCCATGCTTCTATGCTTTCCATGCTTTTCGCATGCCTAGACGTTGCGGCTGCCGACTACCTCAAGGCTACCGCCCTCAGACCACCCGGCAGCCGAACGTCGAGGCCCAATTGGTCCCGTTACCCATCGCCCAGCCTCGCCACTGCATCCAGCGTCAGGCCGTCCTCCTCGTCCCATAGTCTCCCGACGAGGAGCTTCGCGCTAGAGAACCCATACTCCGTTTCCTGTTCCACCAGCCCACGCCTGACGGGATTCTCGAGGATGTACCTGATCTTCACCAAAGCATCCGCTTCCGTGCTTCGGCATCGCCGCTGCGCTCTGATACCGAAGCATTGAAAACATAGAAGACCGGGCGCCCTGGGAGGGGCGCCCGGCCAGAGATGAAAGTACCTCGAAGCCCTTACCGGCTACCCTTCGAAGAAGGAGCCAGCATCCCAGACCCCGGCACGACGCCCCCCTCCTCGAGAGGAGGAGCGTCGACCGGAGACTTCTGCTTAGCCAGCTCATCGAGAGTGGACTCGGTCTTGTGCTGTCCGCCTCCAATACCCACCTTCTGGGCTATGAGCCAGGCTCCGCCGAGAACGATGACCGCGATGACGACGATCCACCAAGGGTTGGAGCCCTCCTACACGTCGGCTCGGAATGCGACCTTCCAACTTTGCATACCAGTCTCAGCTTAGGTATACTCAATGGGACTGAGGCCTCTAGCCACGTCGTGTACCCAAACTATTGGGCCAGGGTTGTTAGGAATCTCGATAGGAGATCGTGATGAAACTTCACATGCTGATCGCAATGCTTAGCATGGTGGTTCTAAGCAGATCTGATGATCCGTCCAAGCACCACCTGCTCTTCTCATCGGGAGCCCCCGAAGTCGCACTTCCGTGGGACTCCAACGCCGTGCAGAGGCCCTATGCGCCACCCGACGCGTCAGACCCCGACCTAACCCCAATCGTCCCGTACGTTGTTTCGTCCGCGGACTCACGTTACGCCATGCGATTCGTCCTGCGCTCGTCCGCCCGCGTTGACCTATTGCAGCTTGCCGTTCGAGCGGGGGCACCTGATGCAGTCAGCGTACGGATCTACGCGGACAACGACGGCGTGCCTGGACAGCTGATCGAGTCTGCGTCCCGCGACGAATCCGGCGACGCCGTGTGGACGGCCACCTACTACAGCCCAAACGCAGTGTGGTTCGTGGACCAATCTGTGCTCTACCTCGTTGTTGACTTTACGCAGCAGAGCTCAGGCATAAGCCTTGACGCTGGAGCGTACTGGATGACCGTGCACGGGACGGACGATCCACTGAACATTTGCACTGGTGCGCCTGGCGGGAGCAACCGCAGCCTCGGCATCCGGTTCACCGACGATTCGGATTGGGAAGACTTCGAGACCTGGGCGTACGCGGCGGCTAGCTACTCGACAAACATAGTCAGGTGGTTCTCCAGCGGGTGGTTCGGGAACGAGTTGCCTGGGTCAAGCATCTACCGGCCCTCGTTTGCGCTGTACGAGCTTCCGCAGCAGTCTGGACTAGGTGGGGGGCGCCTGACCGGCTCCATCTGCATCAGCGGCTGGGCGGGAGACAATCGTGACAATTACTTCCGTGAGGACTCGGGCTTTGTACCGGAGATCACGCCTGAGTCGCTATGGTGGACATATTGGTCGCTAAGTGCGGACATCGTTCTCACGGCACCCGGCGAGCTTAGGCCCATCATTGTTGAGACCGTGGCGCTTACACCCGACGACTCAGCACCGCGCCTCTCATACGATGTGAGACACCTGCAACCGGGAACCTATGACGTCTACATCTTCCCCCGGCATTACCACGTGGCGAAGTGGACCTGCTCCGACGGGCAGGACGACTACGGGCAGACTTACCTTCGCGGCCTCGGGCACCCCTTCGTGCCCACCTGTCTAGGACAGGGCGTCTTGTTGACTGAGAACCAGCAGACCGTACTTGGCCCCTCCTCAGTGGCGAGCGGAGACGTTGACCTCGACGCCTCAGTGGCGCTCAGCGATGTGTCACTTGTGCTCCTGCACCTCGGCTCTACTGTACGGGGCTCTTGCCCCCCGAGCTGGGAATCCTACCACCTAGCCTGTGACGTGAACTGCGACGGATCTATCGATCTCGCAGATCTGAGCCTAGTTCTGATCAACCTCTCAGCTCAGGGCCCGTCACGCTGGTAGGCGGACAGCCCTGATCATGGGCAACCCTGTCCAAGCTCGGTCCGAGCTTGGGCAGGGGCTGCACATCGCGGAATCCTCCGCCTACAGACACTGTGTCCAGTCGCTACCGGCTACCCTTGACTGACGGGGCGACCATGCCAGAGCCCGGCAGGACACCGCCTTCTTGGAGCGGCTCGTGCTCTCCCGGCGCCTTCTGCTTGGCCATCTCATCCAGCGCGGATTGGGTCGAGTGTTGGTCAGAACCGGCCCCGACCTTCTGGGCGATCAGCCAGACGCCACCGAGAACGATCACCGCGATGACGACGATCCACCAAGGGCTGACGTTCTTCTTCATCCCTATTTCCTATCCCACAGGTAGGCATCTCGGTCGAAGATACGGCCGGTCCACTTGTCCTTGACCTCGCACCCCGCGGCGATCTGCGGGATCTTCATCGTCTTCACGTGGGTGTCGGTGAAGATCACGTTGACAAGGTCACCGTGCCACGGCCAGGAGCCGCCGTACACATTCCATGCCAGTGGATCACTAGGCTTCCAGCCCTCGAACCACCAGAACGTCTGTACGGAGCCGTCGGTGGGGATCTCCATCGTATCTTTGCCGTCCGTCGTGAGCCTGGCGGGTGGATCGAGCGCCCAGTTACCGCCCCCCTTTGGAGCGCCGTTGTTCGGATCTCGGTCCCAGATGCTATCAACAGCCATGATCATGGCGGCGCGCGCTTCGATACGCCCATCCTTGATGGGCACGGCCATGTCAACGCCGTTTACGCGCCACAGCGGAGATAGGTACTGCATGTTGAGGCCGACATTTGCTAACGTACCGCGGCCGTAGTACTTGCAATTCGTATCATTGGGCGCGCAAGGAGCGCCCGTTACGATGTTGCGTTCGAGAATGTCCGCTCTCTGGTTCGGGTCAGCCGGGCAGCTCAAGATGTTCCAGCTCTTCAAATACGGCTGAATCGTCCACGTCCAAGGCTTGTCAGGGTAATAGTTGATGGCTGGGTAGAGGTTCGTCGGTGGGAACTTCGTGCCGTTGTCTCCCTTATACATCTCGACGCCTTTGCCGACCTGGTTGAAGTTGTTCGAGCACTGGATCTTCTTGGCCTGGCTTCGCGCCTGGGCGAAAACCGGGAAGAGAATGGCTGCGAGGATAGCGATGATTGCAATCACGACGAGCAGCTCGATGAGTGTAAAGCCTCGCCTCATATAGGTGAAACCTCCTTGATTGCCCGGGCCTTTGAGGCGCGATACGCCTTCGGAATGCCCAATGGGCTATTTATTGTATCTTAACAGGACCGATCTTGTTCCAAAAGCAGGCATATTACGCAGGTTCAGCGACAGACACGATGCGGTAATGCGCTTCCCCACGTGGGCTCTGAACCGCCACCGTCTCTCCGACCACCCTTCCGATGAGCGCTTTGCCCATCGGGGACACGATGGAGACCAATCCGTGCTCGGGGTCGGCCTCGAAGGCGCCCACCAGGGTGACGGTGAACTCGCCGCCTCGTTCCACGTCGTACAGCGTCGCCTGGGAGCCGATGTGGAGCATCTCGCCCATGCCGTCCGGGCGCTCGACAATCTTGGCGTGGTCCAGGATCCACTCGAGGTCCCGGATCCGCCCTTCCAGCCGAGCCTGAACCGATTTGACCTCTTCGTACGCGGCGTTCTCGCGGATGTCTCCGTGGGCGCGGGCCTCTCGCAGCGCCTCGCCCACCTGTGTCCGCTTCGGGCCCTTCAGTTCCTGCAGCTCTTGCAGCAGCCTGTCGCGGCCCGCCTTGGTCAGCAGAACTTCGTCCTTCATATTAAGGAATAGCCTGACACGCCACACGGTCACAGGTCAAGGGAAGCCCTGTCGTGAGGCCGGGTGCCATGGGCGGGCGGAAAAAATCCCCATATCTCCATCCGCCCTCGAGGCTGAGCCGGTTGCAACCGTCATGCTGAGCCCGTCGTAACCCTCCGAGCCCAATCGCTGTCGTCATGCTGAGCCTGTCGAAGCATGCATCTAAGAGAGGCGAACGTGCCCAGGGAGACCGAGAGGGTGCGGTACATGATCCGATGCTTCGACAGGCTCAGCATGACGGTCTCACCATGGCGGTTTCGGACACCTCAGGCTCATACCGGCTCAGCCTCGAGGGCGGATGGAGACATAGGAGTCGCCGATATCAGCCTCCTGCACACCCGTTCCTTGACACGCTGTGCAGACGGGGCTATACTTCAGCCGTTGAGCGGGAGTAGTTCAGCGGTAGAACGTCAGCTTCCCAAGCTGAATGTCGAGGGTTCGACTCCCTTCTCCCGCTCCATTGCATCGCTTCTCAGGGCCTTTCGTGTCGCAGGCACGGTTCATCACGTAACGAATCGGTAGCATGGCTCGCGCAACGCTGAAAGGAAATGCAGCATGAAATGGTCTTGGAGGATCGCGACTATCTCGGGTATCCCCGTGTACATCCACGCCACGTTCCTTCTCATCATCGGGTTCGTGTTGTGGGTTCACTTCGAGCAGGGGCACAACCTCGCTACCGCGCTCGGCGGCGTACTCTTCACCTTGCTGCTGTTTCTCTGCGTGGTTCTGCACGAGTTCGGACACGCTCTGACCGCTAAGCGCTACGGCATCAAGACACGGGACATAACGCTCCTGCCCATCGGCGGCGTGGCCCGGCTCGAGCGAATGCCGGACGACCCACGGCAAGAACTGTGGGTGGCGCTGGCGGGTCCCGCCGTAAACGTAGTAATCGCGATCGCGCTGTACATCGCCCTTTCCATCAGCGACGGGCTGAAGGATCTTTCGCGAGTGCAGATCGTTGGCGGCGGGTTGCTCCCGAAGCTGATGGTGGTGAACATCTGGCTGGTGGTGTTCAACATGCTGCCGGCCTTCCCGATGGACGGCGGAAGGGTCTTGCGTGCTCTACTCGCCATGCGCATGCCATACGCTCAGGCGACCCAGGTTGCTGCGGGCCTCGGCCAAGGCATGGCATTCATTTTCGGCTTCATCGGGCTGTGGATCGGCCACCCGTTTTTGATCTTCATCGCACTGTTCGTGTACCTGGGAGCGGCGGGCGAGGCGTCCGCGGCGGTAATGCGCGCATCCTTCGAGAACGTGCCGGTACGGGAGGCGATGGTGACGCAGTTCCAGACGCTAGACTCCAACGCACCTCTTCAGACCGCCGTAGATGCCCTCCTTGCGGGCTACCAACAGGACTTCCCGGTCTTGGAGAACGGTGTAGTGATCGGGGTCCTGACTCGGCAGGACCTAGTGAACGCGCTGACAACCGGAGGCCCTAGCCAGCCAGTCTCGAACGCGATGCGGCGTACCTGCGACGCGCTCGACGCCGAGCAGATGCTGGACGTCGGGTTTCAGCGCATCCAGGCCTCCGACTGCCATTCTTTGCCGGTGCTGAGCCGCGGGCAACTGGTGGGGATGATTACCGCCGAGAACATCGGCGAGTTCGTGATGGTGCGCTCGGCGCTTCAGCAGCGCTCGGGGCGGACCAGGTAGCGGCGTCCGGCAGAGGACCTCATTCGGTAGATGAGGGGGCGATAGTCCCGGCTTGGGGCTCCTCCGCGGGCTCAACACTTCAATAGTTCTATAATTATCGCAAAGACGCGATGACACCGGACCAAATCAAGCTCGCAAGATACTTCAAGGCGCTGGGCGAACCGACGCGGCTTCGGATCTTCTGCTTCCTGCGGGACGTCTGCCGTCCCGTGGCCATGGACGATTCCGGCGATGTCCGCCGCGTGCACGGCCAGACTGTGGGCGAGGTGTGCTGCCACGTCACCGGCGAGGAGCGGGTGTCTTCGGCCGTCTCCTTTCACCTGAAGGAGCTACGCACGTCGGGCCTGATTGACGTCACCAGGCAGGGCCGACACCTGATCTGTTCTGTCAACCCGGAGGCAGTTCGAGCACTAGCAAACTTCGTGGAGGCCGCCGAGGAGTGTTGCGTCGAGGAAGGAGCGACGAGTGATGGCAGATGAGAACGACCGGTCCGAGCAGATAGAGCAGGCCGTACGAGAGAGATACGCGGGGGCAGCCTTGCACGTGATCTCGGGCGAGAAGGGCAGTTGCTGCGGCTCGGGAGGCTGCGATCCAATAACGGCGGATCTTTACAGCCGTATGGAGACTGAAACGCTGCCGGAGCAGGCCGTGCTGGCGTCGTTGGGCTGTGGTAACCCGACCGCATTGGCAGAACTCAGAGAAGGAGAAACGGTCCTGGACCTAGGGAGTGGCGGCGGAATTGACGTACTGCTGTCCGCCAAGCGCGTGGGACCGTCCGGGTTTGCTTACGGCCTAGACATGACGGACGAGATGCTGGATCTGGCCGAGCGCAATCGGGAAGCTGCCGGCCTCGAGAATGTTCGGTTCTTGAAGGGACACATCGAGGCCATCCCGCTCCCAGACGATAGCGTAGACGTGATCATCTCGAACTGCGTGATCAACCTATCGGCGGACAAGGACCGAGTGTTCGCAGAAGCCTTTCGCGTGCTGCGCCCGGGCGGACGCTTCGCCGTGTCGGACGTGGTAGTGGAGGGCGAACTGCCAGAGGCGGTGCGAAAGGACATGGAGTTGTTCGTCGGGTGCATCGCGGGGGCACTGGAACGGACCGACTACGTGCGGAGGCTGGAGGCGGCAGGCTTTATCGAAGTGAGTGTGGAGCCGACGCGCCGCTACACGTTTGCCGACGCGGAGTCAGTGGGTCTGAAACCGGGGGCCCTTGGTCTGTTGGATACCGAGGAGAGACTGCGACTGGACGGAGGTATCATGGCAGCGTTCATCCGCGCGAGGAAGCCGCACGCATGAAGCGGGTGCTATTCGTATGCGTACACAACGCCGGGCGCAGCCAGATGGCCGAGGCATTTCTCAGGCGGTTGGGTGCGGATGTCGCGATCGCGGAGTCGGCTGGCACCGAGGGTGGAGCAACGCTCAATCCGATGGTGGTGGAGGCGATGGCAGAGGTCGGATACGACATGTCGGGGCATACACCCAAGCTGCTGACACCCGAGATGGCACAGGCGGCCGATAGGGTGATCACAATGGGATGCGGGGTGGACGCGGAGTCCTGCCCGGCACTTCGCATGGAGTGCGAGGACTGGGGGTTGGACGACCCCAAGGGACGGCCGATTGAAGAGGTGCGAAGAATACGGGACGAAGTACGTGCCCGAGTCGAGCAGTTGGTGGAGGAGTTGAGACGATGCGACGGCTGAGCCTGCTAGACCGCTACCTCACGTTGTGGATATTCCTGGGCATGGCGTTCGGGGTAGGGCTCGGTCACTTCTGGCCCGCCGTGGCGCAACTGAGTACCCGCTTTCAGGTGGGGACCACGTCCATCCCGATTGCGGTAGGGCTGATCCTGATGATGTACCCGCCGCTCGCCAAGGTGCGGTACGAGGAGTTGCCGAGTGTGTTCCGCGACTTTCGCATCCTTGGCATCTCGCTGCTCCTCAACTGGGTGATCGGGCCGGTGCTCATGTTCGCGTTGGCACTGCTATTCCTCGCGGGCTACCCGGAATACATGGTCGGTTTGATCATGATAGGTTTGGCACGCTGCATCGCGATGGTAATCGTGTGGAACGACCTCGCAAAGGGTGACACCGAGTACGCTGCGGGGCTCGTGGCATTCAACTCGATCTTTCAGGTGTTCTTCTTCTCGGTGTACGCCTACGTATTCATCACGCTGCTACCGCCGGTGTTCGGCATGAGGGGTAGCATCGTCCAGATAAGCATAGGCCAGATCGCAGAGAGTGTGTTCATCTACCTCGGCATCCCGTTCATCGCTGGTATGCTAACACGCTTCACCCTGGTGCGGGCGAAAGGGCGTGAGTGGTATGAGAAGAGGTTCATCCCGGTGATCTCGCCCATCACCCTCATCGCGTTGCTGTTCACCATCGTCGTCATGTTCTCGCTAAAGGGTGAAGTGATCGTGCAGCTTCCACTCGACGTGCTACGGATCGCGGTGCCTCTGCTCTTCTACTTCGTTCTGATGTTTCTGGTCTCTTTTTGGATCGGAAAGAGCTTGGGTGCCGACTACTCCAGAACCGCGACAATCTCGTTCACCGCTGCTAGCAACAACTTCGAGCTCGCCATCGCAGTTGCAGTGGCAGTATTCGGTATCAAGAGCGGAGCGGCGTTCGCAGCAGTAATCGGTCCCTTGGTGGAGGTCCCGGTGCTGATCTCGCTCGTCAACGTCTCGCTATGGTTCCAGCGCCGCTGGTTCCGCAGCCTGCCCTCGGTCGCCTGACTCCGAGCCACGGGTGCATGCACCCGCGCGGTGCGCATCGAGGCGCCCCTCCCCTCTCACCCCAGGCGCTCTCCTGGGTGGGACGTGGAGACCTGCCCCTTGCGCTCACCCACGCCGAGGTCCAGATACCAGTATCCCACCCAGCACAGGGCTGCACTGCTACCCCCGATGAGAAGTGGAACGGCGGCGTCGAACAGCGTATTGTACGTCAGGATCCCGTGGGATTGATACCCAAGCAGCATTCGGAAGCCATTCATGAGCGCTGCTGCGGTTACCGCACAAAGGGTGATGCTGATGCCAGGCTGGCGACGACTCAGATGCCAAAGTGGCCCGAGAACAAGCAGCCCAAGCCCGCCAGAAACCAGCGCGCTCACTGCCACCCCCTGGCTGTACACGCGCGTGCCCACGCCGATCGATACCCATACAAGCCCGGAGAGGAAGCCCGAAGCGAACCAGATGCCCGCAACCATGCCGAACCAAGCCAGCCACTTCCCCATCGTCCTACCTCCCACTCGCTCCCTCGATGAAATACGTGTAGTTATCGCAGAACGTGAAGGCCCATGGGTCCCCTTCGTCCAGCCCGCGCATGCTTGCCACCGATCCATCTATCTGGAGCCGCAATACCTGCCAAACGGCACGAGCGTCGTCTGATTCCTGCACTTGTACCCGTGCCATGGGCAGGCGAGGATCCCGAGGCGCGGGGCTCGCGCCAGGATCCAGCGCCAGTGGTAGGCGCCGTCCCAGGGCTCGAAGTGGCGAATGTAGTGGTAGCTCACGGGATAGCGCACGTAGGGCGGCACATCCCACGGGCAGCCGATGATGAGTGGGAACCGAGTCCCGGTGGTCGGTCTCGGGTCTGCACCGCAATGCATTACCCTCATGTCCTTTGCGTACGGCTCGATGGCCGACAGATACCGCGGCGCATTGCGCCAGCCGCCGTGATCATCGCAGTAGGCTTGAAGCGCGACGTAG
The DNA here is from genome assembly GCA_039961735.1 of Fimbriimonadia bacterium. Taxonomy (NCBI): domain Bacteria; kingdom Bacillati; phylum Armatimonadota; class Fimbriimonadia; species Fimbriimonadia bacterium. The sequence continues at coordinate 101,730 of JABRVX010000020.1, read as the reverse complement.
AGATTGCGCAGGTTCGTCGTACAGGACGCGCGCAGTGACTGCCGTCGCGCCTGCAGCACGACGGGGTAGACCAGCCCCAACACGACCCCTACCACCGCGACCACCATCAGCAGTTCGATAAGAGTGAAGCCGCGACGCCACCGGCGCTGTGCCCGCAGCGGCGGCGCACGTACACCGGCGTGGGCACCGTGAGGGCCAGTCGCTGCGGCTGCGCCACTGCCTCCTTGGCGGTGGAGATCCCGTTGCTTTCGCCTAACCGTCATGGCACCCAGACCGGGCAGACGAAGTTCTGCAGGTCGTTGGCTCGGGCCTCCTCACACGAGATGGTGAAGTTGCAGCAGCCGCCGTTCAGCACGCACGGATCGGGGTAGCAGTCTGCCATATGCTTGCCGAGCAATGCGCCTGTGTATGGATCGTAGCAGCAGTAAAGCCAGCAGCCCCACGCGTATCCGTAGTTCCAACTGATAGGATTGCAGTAGTGCCCGGGCCAGTCGTAGCAGGCCGTGATCGGCCGCCAATACCTTATCCAGGACTCTCCCGGCCCGCATGGCACCGCCCCCGTTACGGCGATCCAACCCACGGCCCCCAGGGCCGCCACCAGCGCGGCTCCTCTCCAAAGCGATGTCCTTCTCATCTCTCTCCTCCGGTTTCCAACACTCCTTCCACCTGCCGCAATATGGCCTCAGCGTCGGCGTCCTCGATGGGCCAGGATGAATGTTGCCAGACGACCCTGCCCTCCGCATCCGTGACGACGAGAAGAGGCGACATACTGACGGTGATGGTGTACCGAAGCGGGGTACTCGCGGTCTCCACCGGACGCGGGAAGATCCGTGAGTACATCCCCAAGTCCTCTTTGGGTCGCACGAATGCCACACGCTGCCCGAAGGCGGCCCGGAGAATCCGGTACGCCGACTCACACGGCGGGCACGCTGGCTTCCCCATTACAAACACTCGATTGGCGATTGCCGTTGGGCCGGCCTCAACTGATTGCACGAACCTCTTCGTCGGGACCCTGAGGAGTGACGGCTGCTGGGGGCGCGCGCCCACTGGCACAAGCCCCTGATCCGTCTGCATGGCAACGCTCGCGGTGGCTACTGCCTAGGGCGCCCAGACCGCGAGCGACGCGCCCACTAACACGCCGACAGGGAGCGGCCCGGCAAGTTTCGGCAGGGGCATACTCAGCTCGCGCACCGCTGCGGGCATGGCCCCCCCAAGAAGGCTCACCAAGAACAGGAAAGCCGTGCAGGGCCAGCAGACGCGCGTGTCGCTAATCAGCAGGAAGAACTGGCCGGCCAAGAGCGCGGCGAGCACGCACGGCACCACTAGTTGACGTACCGGGCTTGTCGCCCTTGCACCCGCCGCAGCGGCACCGATGCCGCAAGCCGCGATCGCCATCCCCGTTGCAGCGGCGGTTCCAGCAGCATCACACGATGGGCACGTGAGGCTCATCTTGACCGCTGCGGCGACCGCCGCGATGCCCAGCACGAGGGGGCCCGCTGCGCCCCGATGCGGGTGCTGAAGGCCATTCCCAGCGCGAAGCCAAGGAGCACCACAGCCAACTGCATGTGGGGGAACGGCGGTCTGTCCCAGCGGCCAATGACTGATAGCGCCGTGGCAATGTCCCGGGCCCCGTCCACTCCCAGTAGCGCCCTCCCGGCGTGGTGGTCACCAAGAGGGGCAGTACAATCGGCTTCGTCAGGCGGGGTAGCCCGTGCAACTCTCGAAGGCGGTTGTACGCGGCCCGCGATCCCGGCTTCGACCAGTCCCACACCTCGATCCCCGGTGTCCGTACGATGTCGGCAAGCATCACGCGGCACTGGGGGCAGCTTGGGGCGGTCACGAAGTAAGCGTCGTACTGCGCAGCGAGCGCATCAGTCTGCGCTGAAGCCGAGAGTGAGTAAGCTATTATTGTCGGAAGACCCGCTGCTGCAACGAGGACGGGTAGCAGAGCGATCAGGACCCGGCACCGCATGGAGAGAGCCCCGGCAGCGGCCTTAGAAGAGGATGGTGGCTTCGCGATCACCTCGCGTCCTCACTCGGATCCTATGTTAGCACATTCTCTCACGAAATGCAAGAACACGCCGTGCCTCGGATCTGTGCCTACTACGTCTGGCCTGATCGCTAAGGTTCTGGAAGACCGAACGCCGCCAGCCACTCCTTCAGGCGTGTGACCCGCTCCGCGTTGTTTTCCGGTAGTTTCAGCGGACGCCCTCGAGCGTCGATCATGATGCCGACCACGCCACCGTTCAGCACCCGCCGGACCGACTTGCCCTTCCCTTCACCCAGGTCGAACCCCCGGGCTGGCCGGATCTCTGCCTCCACCGTCTCGCGCTCCGCCAAGGGGATGACGAGAATGTCGCCGAAGGCCACCTTGTGCTCGGTTCCACCAATCGCGACCGTTACGCACGGCTCACCCCTCTTCGCAGTTCCGACCGGCGCGATACAATCACCGAGCCTGACCAGGCAGTCCCGATCGAACACTTGATCAGCGGCATCCGGCAGAATCTTCGACAACACGCCTAGCTGCGGCATCATGAAGATGGAGTCGACTGCCAACATCGTGATCCCTTGCGGCTGATAGGCATCCATCATCATCAGTGCGCTTTGAGCGCGCCTCGGCGCATGGCTCAGTACGCCGCCAGAACCGATGATCATGCCCAGCGCGAACATGTCTACGAGCGTCATGCCCGTCTCTGTCTGTTCGAACGCCTCGCCGATGCCTCTCTGTTGCTGAACACCCTTTAGTCCGCGTGCCAGCAGCTTGTGGTGCTCGAATGCCAGTCGAAGCGCCTCGCGCGCCACCGCCTGCTCCAGCAACAGGTCATGGTAGGACTGCGGGATCGTGGTAGGTCGGATCATCTTGTTGCGCATCCGATTGCGCACTTCGAACGGATCGATCTCGAAAGGCACCCAGCGCTGGATGTTGGCTACGCCAGTTTCCGCTAGCACGTTGCAGATCGAGTAGCTCATTCCGAGGTTGGCAGACACCGTGCGGTTGGCCGTGCCACCGAAGACGGAGAAGGTGTCGGTGGTGGCCCCGCCGATGTCCACGCCGAGTATGTCCATGCCCCTCTGACGTGCGATGGTACGCATGATCTCGAACACTGCGTTGGGGGTCGCCATGATGTCCTCGCTGACCCACTCGGACAGCTTGGAGTAGCCCGGTGCCTGTTGCATCACGTGCTCCAGGAACAGCTCGTGGATGGCATCGCGGGCTGGTCCGAGCTGCTCTCTGTCGAGGCTCGGTCGAAGATTCTCCACGATCCGGGTGTCGATCTTGCTGCCGAGAGTCTCCTTGATGGTCTCGCGTGCATCCTTGTTGCCCGCGAATATGACGGGCAGCTTCATGCCGCCGAACCGCGGCTTCGCATCCGCAGCGAAGATAGTCTCGGCGATATTGTTGAGCTGATCTACGTTCCCGCCATCGGTACCCCCTGACAGGAGTACCATGTCGGGCCGAAGCATTCGCAGTCGCTCGACGCGCTCGTGCTCCTTTCGGCCATCGTCCACCGCTACCACGTCCATGATGATGGCTCCGGCACCGAGCGCGGCACGCTCTGCGCTCTCGGCGCTCATCGTACGCACGAGGCCCGCAACGGTCATCTGAAGGCCGCCCCCGGCACTCGACGTGGATAGATAGAGGTCGGCGAAGTTCTCGTCCTTGCGAGTCCCGGTCCTTTGGCCCCGGTGAATGTACGCGACGACCTTGCCGGTCTCGTCGAGGAACTTCTTGCCAGAGAGCTCCTCCACTTCGCTCACAGCGTTCTGTACCCCCACGGTGACGTCCTCGAACGGCGCTTCTACGGTGGTCGGAGCCTCGCCACGGACAATAAGCCGGTACTCGTCTCCCTTTTTCTCGATGAGGATGGCCTTGGTGGTGGTGCTGCCGCAATCCGTTGCGATGATGGTCTGGACTTCGTTGTCGGACATGTCGTGCGCGTTCCTCCAGCGGTTTGGTCGGGGTGGATTCGACCAAGAGTCTAGCATTGCGCGGGGCTTCGGCAAAACGAAACGGGATTTCTTGGCTGCGGACTTGACAGACCGCGATTCATGGGTTAGACTGGAGTCCGTGAGAGGGCGGATCACCGTCCCGGTTCCGAGCAGGAAACTGCTCGTTTGTTTTGACTATTGCCTTGACTTGGATAGGAAGAGGATGCAATAAGCATCCCGTCTCTGAAGTACGCTGACAATTGTGTTTGTGATTCCTCGATCTGGATAGGTAAGGGTCTCATAAGACCCATCACTGCTTTGTAGTGTTTGGACCCATCTGGCTGGTGTGAGTGCTTCTTTGTGAGCGCTCGGGTAAGCACTCACCCAGTCATTCCCGTTCTCAGTCTTCCCTACACACCGTTATAGCCGTGACGTGGCTCGCGCCTGCCGACATCAGCTCCGCCGCACACTCCCGCAAAGTGTAGCCGGACGTGTACACGTCGTCCACCAGCATGAAGCTCCGCCCGGTCACCCGACCCCGGTTGACTACTCGGAAAGCCCCCTCGATGTTCCTCCGCCGCTCCTGTCGTGAGCGACCCACTTGCGGAGGAGTTCGCCGGTGACGGATGAGCACGTCCGTAGCGCAGCTCAGTCTCAAGGCCCTTGCAACTGGTCTGGCAATCAGCTCGGCCTGGTTGAAGGTCCTCTCCCGCTGCCGAGAGACGTGGATTGGGACCGGTAGCACCTCGTCCACATCGGCAACCTCGGGCCAAGCCCGGACGGATTCGGCGAGCAACTCGCCGATAGCGGAGCCGAGCGCATAGACGCGGTCGTATTTCAGCCTTCGTACGGCAGCGCCTGCCGCCCCGTCGTAATGGAAGGCCGAGCGGCAAGGAGCGGGTGTATTCTGGCAGCGGTCGCAGGGGCGGCCGGGCCGCCCACAGCGCGGGCACACAGGACCGACGATGGGTGCGAGCAGCTGTCGGCAGTCGTCGCAGAAGATCGGGCGTCGAAGGCCGTCGCAGACTCCGCAACGCGGAGGAAACAGTAGGTCGAGCAAACCCTCGACCAGCAGCATCTAGTTCAGTTGCTCCAGCAACACCTTGCTTCGCTCGTCCAGGGCAGACCAGTCCGGAATCTCGAAGCGCACGCCGTCCACGCTGGTAATCATCCACCTGCCGGGCGATAGCTCGTACGCGTTGTCGCGCCAATGCCGCACGTAGAACTCGCAGCGCCCACGGGTGGTCTCGACGTCGAACAGCCAGAGGGTGGCGTCCTGCTTCAAGCCCTTGATGGCGAGGATTGCGGGGGTGAAGTAGCGGCGGGAAAGATCCTGTCGGACGATTGCCGCTTGTGGCTCGGGCAGGGCCGAGATGTCGGCGATCAGTCCGATCTCGTTGCCTTCGGCGTCATATGCTCCGATGTAGCGCTCAGGGTCGGAGAATGGGTAGGCGCGTGCGAAGTGAACGTCGTAGTAGGTCGTCTCACCGCCCACGGTCATCTTGGGGGTCAGCTTGTGCTCGTCCATCTCGATCTGCAGATCGCCGGGCTCCAGCACTCGGACCTGCGGCATCGGCCGATCGCCACTCATGCGGGGATTCTACCGCGTGCTTCGTAAGCGCCCCGAGACCCTAAAGAGGACCCCGCCAGAAACCGAAATCTAGGGTAGGCAGCAGGCGCTACCGGCGGGCTTCGCGCTGGGGCGAAGACGACGGCTTGGCTTGCGCCAAATACCCGATTACGGAGTTAAGGGAAGAGCATGAAGAGCAAGAACTCTCAGACCACCACCAACTACACCCCTGGGACCGCTCCCGTCTACAACTGGAACGACATCAACGAGCCGGGCACCTACCTGTTCATCGAGTGGGGCACGCTTTGCCGCGTGCCGTACGACGGCGTCGCAGAGGGCAGGAGCCCGCGGGTGACGTTCTTCAGCAACATCCCCGTAGCCGTGGCGAAGCTGTCCGACGATCCGTACATCCCGATCTCCAAGGCCCGCCAGCTCGCGGCGGACAACGACCTCGTCGTCAACTTCTAAGCGGTTCGTCGAAACCGACTTTTTGAGCCGGGGAGAGGGCTAGCCCTCTCCCCGGAGTTCGTCTGGGGTCCCCCTGCTCCGCGCCGCCACGTATCGAGATAACTACTGCTTCGCTAGCAGCCGGTACTTGGCACGGTCGAGCAGCACGGCGAGCAGCAGGATAATGCCCGTCACCACCATCTGATAGAACGCATCCACGTTTTTCAGACGCATCACGTTCTCGACGATCCCCATGATCAGCACCCCTACCACGGTACCGCTCATCGTACCCACGCCCCCAGACAGCGACACACCACCCAACACGCAAGCCGAGATTGCCTGAAGCTCCAACTTCTCACCGGCATTGTTGCTCGCCACGACCAGGCGCGATGCCGTGATGACCCCCGCGAAGGCTGCTGCCATCCCCGAGATGATGAACACGGCCATCTTGGTCCTCGCCACTGGGATGCCGGCCAAATGCGCCGCTTCGCGGTTGCCGCCGATGGCCAGCGTGTTTCGCCCGAACACCGTCTTGTTAAGCAAGATGCCGAACAACACGAAGAACCCGATCATGATCCAGATTGGCAGCGGAATCGAGAAGAACGTTTGATTGCCCAAGTACTCGAAGCCCGGGCGTGAAGCGGTCACCGGGGTCCCGTGCCCCAGGATATTCGTCAGACCGCGCACGATCTGCATGGTGGCCAGCGTGGTGATTAGCGCGTTGATGCCGAAGCGCGAGATCACGACGCCGTTCACGGACCCGACTGCCGCACCCGCACCCACTGCGGCTACCGTCCCGAGCCACAGGCTGCCGCTCGCATTCGCAACCAGCACTGCGACCATCCCGCCCAGCGCCAACGTCGAGCCGACCGACAGATCGAAGTCTCCACCCGCCAGGCAGAACAGCATCGCGCACGCCACGATCCCGACCGACGTCACCTGCAGCCCTAAGCTGATCATGTTGTTCAGGCTGAGGAATTGCGGCGCGATCAGGAATGCGGCCAATACGACGAAACCGAACACGATGATCATGCCCGACTGGACGACGAACTGCTTTACGTTCATGCAGAAACTCCGGTGGAGGCGGATTTGGGCAGAGCAAGCTCGAGTAAGGCCTGCTCGGTGGCCTCCGAGGTGGGCATCTCACCCGTGACACGACCCTCGCACATGACGATGACACGGTGGCTGAGCGCCAGTATCTCGGGCAGCTCGCTGCTGACGAACACCACGCCGATGCCCTGCGCGGCGAGCCCGCGAACGATTGCGAAGATCTCGGCTTTGGCACCGACGTCTATGCCCCTCGTAGGCTCGTCGAAGAGAATTGCCTTGACGTCCTCGCTGAGCCAACGCGCGAGGATCACCTTCTGCTGGTTCCCTCCACTCAGGTTGGCCACCGGTGTCTGCAGCGAGCTTGTGCGGATGCGGAGCCTTTCGATGAAGCGCTGCGCGTTCTCCCGCTCCCGCTGAGCGGCAAGCCATACCCGCAGGCGCGCCAGCGCTCGCCGGATGCTGAGGTTGATGTTCTCGGAGACGGAGAGCATTGGGACGATGCCCTCCTTCTTTCGATCCTCTGGACAGAAGACGATGCCTGCACGAATGGACGAATCGGGCCCACGGCGTGGGGCGGGTACGCCCCGCACTAGCACCTGGCCTTCCGTACCCATGTAGATAGCTTTGAGCAGCTCCGTCCTGCCCGCACCGACCAGCCCGAAGATGCCCACGATCTCCCCTTCCCTGGCAACCAGGCTGACCGGCTCGGCGAGGCCCGGCCCACGTACGCCGTGCACCTCGAGGACCGGCGGTCCGTACTTCGACGGGATCTCCGACTTGACGTGGATCAGTTCTCTGCCTACCATGCGGTTGGTGATCAGCCCTGCGTCCACGCCCTCCATGCTCTCAAAGGTCTCGATATGCTGGCCATCCCGCAGCACCGTACACGCATCGCATAGCTGCACCACCTCGTCCATGCGATGCGACACGTAAAGCACGGATAGCCCGCGATCCCGCAGTTCCCGGATCAGCGCGAACAGCGTGTCTACCTCTCGCGCGCTCAGACTGCTCGTAGGCTCATCGAAGGCGATGACCCGTGCATTGCGAGAGAGAGCCTTTGCGGTCTCGACCATCTGCCTCTGAGCGAGGCTGAGGGACCCCACTCGCGTCCAAGGGCTCACATCCAACCCAACTCGCCGAAGCGACTCGGTGGTCCTCCTGGCCAGCTCCCGTCGGTCTACGAATGGGCCTTTCCGAGCGAAGTGCCCGAGCCACACGTTCTCGGCGACGCTCATCTCGGGCACCAGGTTGAGTTCCTGGTAGATGACCGCCACCCCGGCATCCAAAGCCTCCCACGTGGTGCGGAAGCGATAAGCCGTGCCGTCAATCTCGACGTGGCCGGTCTCCGGCCGGTGCACCCCGCTAAGGACCTTCAGGAGCGTGCTCTTGCCTGCCCCGTTTTCTCCGCAAAGTGCATGGATGCTCCCATCCGCGACGGCGAACGAGACGTTATGCAGAGCCTGCACGCCCGCAAACGCCTTAGAGATGGAGTGGAAGCCGACCACGATCGCTGCTGGTGGGCTACGGCAAAGACAGGCCCTGTTTCTTCAGAGCCTCCTTGTAGTTGTTCTTGTCTATGATGGTGCCAGTGGTGTAGGTCTCCTTAGGGGGTTCCTTGCCTTCCGTGATCCAGCGGTACATCATCTCTACCGTGTCTGCTCCGTGAACTCTCGGCTGAAGCAGCACAGAGGCTACCATGCCGGTAGGCGTGCCCTTGGCCCATTCAGCTGCAGCGAGTGCGCCGTTGATGCCCACCCCGATGATGCCGGTGGCGGGAATGCCCCGATTCGAGATGGCCCGGATACCCCCGAGCACGCCATCGTCGTTGGAGCTGAAAACGACCCACTTGCGGAAGTGGCTGCGGGCTGTCAGCACGCCGTTCGCCGCGTCGCTCGCGGCTGCGATGTCCACCGAGCCGGTCCACGGCGCTTCGAAGATGTTCGACTCCCGGAACCCGTTCGCCAGCAGCACTTCCTTGGCGCCGTTGACGCGTTGCCTAGCCGTCTCTAGCGCGGGAGCGGTGATCGCCAGACCAGCGACCTCATCCGGCTTCCAGCCACGACGACCCATCTCATCCACGATGGCCTGACCCACTTGCTTGCCGATGTTGTAGGCATCAATGCCGAGATGCGGGATATCGGTAAGTGGCTTGCCATCTCCACCGACGAGCCGATCGTCCACGCTCATCAGCTTCATGTCGTGCCTCGCGGCCGCCGCCTTGATCGCGCTTCCTAACTGCACCTCAGGAGAGCAGATGATAATGCCCTGGCAGCCGTTCGTCGCCATCGAGTCGATGGTGGTGAGCACGGCGTTCCCGTTGAGCGCCTCCTGGACGATGAGCTCGGCGCCGAGTTCCTTCGCCTTCTCCTTGGCGAAGCTGGTTTCGCTCTGGAACCAGCTGTCGGCCATGGACTTGACGATGAAGCCGATCTTCACGTCCTTAGGGCCGCCGCCTGGGTTCGAGGGGTTCTGGTTGGTGCCGTTCTTGGTGTCGGGGTTGCAGCCGAACAACAGCAGGCCGAAGGCAACGACGGCAAGTGACGCTGTTCTACGCATGGCAGCACTCCTTTGAGCGGATTCCGAGGCCGGGGGTACCGACGACGCTGCGAAGACAGTTCGCCTCAGCCCAGGGCTTACCTTCTAGCGCTCGTGCGTTATCGTCGGTCGGCCCCGTGCACGGTAGCAGCAGCCCACTGGCACGATAAGCCGGAACCGGGAGCTAGATACCAGCGTAGGCGCGCTTGAGTGCGGCGATGTCGAGGCGCTTCATCGTGATCATCGCCGCGAACATGCGTTCGACCTTTTGGGGCTCCCCAGTCCGCACGAGGGTTTCTATCTCGTCCGAACCGAGCTGCCACGAAAGTCCGTACTTGTCCTTGACCCAGCCGCACATCTCGGCTTCGCGATCAGCCGACAGCTTCTCATAGTAGCCGTCCATCTCGTCCTGCGACTCGCAAAGCACCATGAACGAGACTGCATCGTTGAAAGTTACAGCCGTGCCGGCGTTGAACGCGACGAAAGGCTGTCCGTTCAGGTCGAAGTAGATGGCCAAGACCGACCCTTCCGGCAACCCCGTGACGTTCGCCGCCGACTCTCCGCAGAGCATTCTCCCAGTCACTCTCGAGTTGGGGAACAGCGACGTGTAGAAGTCAACGGCCTCTTCTGCGTTGTCGGCAAACCACAGGTGAGGGATAATCGTCTTCATGGGCAGATCATCAGCTCCTCTCGTTGCACTGGCTATCACTACGAAGTCCGACACCGAATAGGTTCACTTGGCTCTATGATGGCCGCCCCGTGCGCACGGGGGCCGCGAGCTGAACCTACCTACCGTGATTCACTCGGCTGGGATCTAATGCTAACTGGTGTGCAGTCACCCGAAGCGGAGCGAACCGTGCTGGTGGGCCCGGCAGGATTCGAACCTGCGACCAAGCGGTTATGAGCCGCCCGCTCTACCCCTGAGCTACGAGCCCACACGCAGCCGATTCTAGCACCCTTAGAGGCTGCGCTCGCTGAGAGCAGAGCCTAGCCCGCAACCAGGAGCGGCACAATCTCCGAGATGTCTGCGCACTGCTCCAGATTCATCAAGGCCTCTCGGATCGCATCGCACCGCGCTTTGTCGAAGGCGCCTTCGGCGAGCGCTTCGAACTTCACGCTGATTTCCTCGACCGTCATCGGGTCGCGGTAGTCGCCCTTCGGGACGTCCACTCGCTCCGAGAAGGACCGCCCGTCCTTCAGCGTCACGGCCACGCGCGAAGGCTGGATGTCCGGGAACAACTTCTCGAACTCCTCATTGGCAACGGCTTTGACCGTGTCCATCAACGGATGTAGGGCCGGGTCCGCGATGCGCTCTGCGGTGAACTGCAGCGGTGTCACTTGGCGGTCGGCAACCGCGACGGCGAGGCAGTAAGGCAGGCTGTGGTCGGCAGTCTCTTTGGAAGCAGGGCGGTACTTTGCGGGATCGGAGAGGATGTCCGCCGCCCGGGCGATCGTCTCGACGCGAATCTCCTGAACCTGCTCGGGATGAATGTCGTGTGTTTCGACCAGCCGTAGTAGTGCGGTGACAGGAGAGTGGGACAGCGCTTCGATGGGGAACGCCTTCATGCCGCACCGTGCGATTCGGTAGTCGCGGCCAAGTCCCTCGGTGAGGATGTCCGTCTTCCAAGCCGGTCCCAGACAGTGCATCAGGCCTTCTTTGCCGTCCAGCACGTGCTCCGGCCCTGTGTAGCCCTTTTGCGCCAACAGTGCCGCGACCACTCCGGCCTGCGTCGCCATCGGGTCTACGGTGTTCTTCATCATCGTCAGCTTGCCTGCGGTGACTGCGCCCAGAGTTGCCGAATGTGACGCGGAGATGCCCACAGCGTGCTGGATCTGCTCCGCAGTGAGTCCGAGCGCCCTGCCCGCCGCGATGGGAGCGGCGAATGCAGTCAGCGTCGCGTGGTGCCATCCTCGCTCACGGATTCCGGGGTCTCCGAACTCACACAGGCGCATCTCGATCTCGTAAGCGATGACGGTCGCTACGATGAGGTCTTTGCCAGACAGACGCTTCCATTCGCAGATGGCGAGAGGTCCGGAGAGGATGTCCGACGGGTGGCATGGGTCGGCCTTCCAGTAGATATCGTTGTAGTCCATCGCCCGGATGGCGAGCGCGTTGAACAACGAAGCATCCACAGCAGAAGTGCGGTACCCAGTACCTATGCACGTGCACTGCGGGTTGCCGCCCATTTCCCGAAGGTGGTGTAGGAGCAGCTCGCAATCCTCTTGACGGTAGCCGCCAAGCGCGCACCCGATCGAGTCGTACAGAAACCGCTTAGAAGCGTCCACGGCTTCGGGAGTGAGGTCTTCGTAGCGCAGTCCGGCGGCCCATTCCGCCAGCCGATAAGTGACGGTTGCCATCGCATTACCTCTTCGTATTGCGTGTTCTCGAGCTGCGTCGCTCGTGATTCCCTGGTGAGCCGGCTGGGACTTGAACCCAGGACCCACGGCTTAAAAGGCCGTTGCTCTACCGACTGAGCTACCGGCTCCGGGCGCGAATCCTACCTGTCGGCTGGTGAACGTGTCAAAGAATCGACGGGGCGCCCTATCGGGCGCCCCGCGAAGGCCTGCGAGTTAGGCCTCTACTGACTCGTCAGCTTGATCTGCAGGAGGTCCGTGTAGGCCGTATGCGACTGACCAGAGGACGTCCTGACCAGAACGCGCACTCGGTTGGAGGATGAAATGTAGTCGGACATGGGGCTCGGGAAGTTGATCGTCCTGAATGCTTCCGTAGTCGTAAGGTTGACTCCGCTAAGAACCGTTTCCCAGCGAGCCAACGGCCAATTGTAAGCTTGGACGGTTAAACCGGCCGTTCTCGATGCCCGGGCACTCAGTTCGATGACCCCGCTAACCCAGGCGGCAGAAGACACGACGTACTCGGCATAGTACGAGGTAACGCGAGACGAGCCGGACTTGACTGCGGACACTTGCAGGAACTGATTGTCGTCGTCGTGCAGCAGAGCGGGGTTAGCCGACCGCATGTTGCCGATGAGCCTTACCACACTCGTGGCGTCGAAGGTGAGAGTCTGGCCCCCTCCGCCACCCAACTGCGCCATGGCGGCACCTAGGTCTATGCGTCCGCTAGCAACCCAAGTGCCGACGTACACCGCCGTGCTCTCCAGCAGATTTCGGACTTGTGTCGCAGTGGCGTTGCTTCGGGCGCCACCAATCTTGCTGTAGAGCAGTGCAGCTGCGCCGGCAACGTGCGGCGACGCCATGGAGGTGCCTGAGAGATACGCGTATCCCGAGCCATAGGTCGAATAGATGTCGCGGCCGGGTGCGGCAACGTCTACCCAAGATGCTCCATAGTTCGAGAAGGATGAACGCGCGTCGTTGCTATCCGTGGAGGCAACTGCGATGGCGTTCGGGTAGGCAGCCGGGTAGAACAGCGAGGTGCTGCCGTTGTTGCCCGCAGCACAACACACGACCGCGCCGCTGTTCCAAGCGTTGTCCACGGCGGATTGGAGTGTGCTCGAGCTGCTGGTGCTTCCCAAACTCAGGTTTATCACCTTCGCACCGTTGCTCGTCGCGTAGTTGATGCCGGAGGCGACGTTCGTGAGGGTACCGGAACCGTTGGAACCGAGGACCTTCACAGCCATGAGCTTGCAGTTGAAGCCTACTCCTGCGACGCCCGTAGCGTTATTCGTCTCGGCGGCCGCAATCCCGGCGCAGTGGGTGCCGTGGCCGTTGTCGTCCATTGGATCGTTGTCGCCATTGTGGAAGTCGTATCCACCGACGTATTTGTCGTTCAGGTCCGGGTGGTTGTAGTTGATGCCGGTATCCACGATGGCGATGACGGTCCCGGCATCCCCTTGGCCATAGTCCCAGGCCACTTCGCAACGAATCTTCTTCGGCCCCCACTGATTGGCCCAATACGTGTCGTTCGGCGTGAACGCCGTGTGCAGGATATAGTCGGGTTCAGCAAAGCGAACCCTCGGGTCCGCGCTTACCGTTCGGATGATTGGAAACACGTCATGCTCGACCGGGTACGCGATGAGAGCGACACCGATCTCCGGTAGCAGCCGGGCTACGGTGCCCCCGAATAGCCGCTCGCCAAGTTGGATGGCGGGGAGCACACCACCGTGGAATCCGACCAGGACATGTCCCTTCACATAGGGACTGCCGTCCGGAGCAACAGCCACTTCGTACGCCGGGGCCTGCGTGAGGGCCCGAACCGATAGAAGAGTGAGAACGCCAGCAGTCGCCAAACATCTTCCTAAGTTCATTTTCTCCAAACTCCTATCACACCGAGAGTAACTCCTTCCGCGATGCTCACGAAACGAGATCGGCACCGTGATCAGAGGCTCCCCGAAGGGCACCGCTAGGATACGACGCTCTAATCTGATGCCAGAAAGCAGTATACGATGAAATGCTTGCCTGCGCAAGGGCCAGAGTTTCACACCCGGGTTGTAGGCCCTCAGATCGCCGCGTAGGCAAAAATGTGCCCCGAGACCTTGCCTCTATACCGGGTTTTTGCCCGGTAACTCACTGGCCATTTGGCATGAAATGTGTTACTATGTACACGAAGTTCAAACGTAAAGGAGGGGTCAATTATGAAAGTGAAACTTGCCTCTCTTTGCTTTGTCGCCGCGGCGACCTTCGTGCTCTCGGGCACGGCCTTCGCAGCGTGGTCGGATAACTTCGATTCATATGCTTCCGGTTCGAACCTGAATGGCCAGGGCGGCTGGTTCGGCTGGGACGGCGTGGCCACTTGTGGCGACGTCGTCAGCTCGGTCGCACTCAGCAGCCCGAACTCGGCGATGATCGACAACGGTGACGATACGGTCCACACCTACACCGGCGTAAACTCCGGCGCGTGGACGTACACCGCTTGGATGTTCATCCCCGACAACTTCGCCGGCAAGACCTACTTCATCTTGCTGAACACTTACAACAACGGCGGACCTTACAGCTGGAGCGTCCAGCTCACGTTCGACTCCGCGACCGGTAAGGTCACTGACGACATCGGCTCGGGCCTGAGTCTGCCGTACATCGTGGGTGCTTGGGCGGAGATCAAGGTTGACTTCGACCTGACCGCCGACACCAAGTCCATCTACTACGGCGGCAACTTGCTCGGGGCCAGCGGCTGGAAGAACGACGGCGTTTTGAATCTCGCCGCCGTGGACCTATACAGCGAAGGGTCTCCGGTCTATTACGATAACCTGTCGCTCGTTCCCGAGCCCGGCACGCTCGCCGCGCTGGTGTTCGGCCTCGGCGCGCTCGTGATTCGACGCAAGCGCTCGTAACCGGCAGGGACCGATAGTAGGATGCTGGGCCGCCCGATGCCCTGCGGTGTCGGACGGCTTAGCATCGGAGCCCCTGAACTTGGCACGGTCGCTCGGCGCTGTGGCACAATCCCCGCATGTCCGTTCGCGTTCGCTATGCTCCCAGCCCGACTGGCTCTCCCCACGTAGGCAACATCCGCACTGCCCTCTTCGACTGGCTCCTTGCCCGTCACACCCCTGGCGGAAAGTTCATCTTGCGCATCGAGGACACGGACCGCGCCCGCGAGGCGCCGGGGGCACGCGAAGAGATCATGGAGAGCCTCCGATGGCTCGGGCTCGATTGGGATGAAGGCCCGGGGGTGGGCGGTCCGTTCGGGCCCTACCTACAGAGCGAGCGCCTGGATATCTATCGAGAGCAGATCGCCGTGCTTCTGGCGAAGGGGGCTGCCTACAAGTGCTTCTGCACGCCCGAGCGCCTTGCCGCCCTTCGCGAGGCGCAGGAGAAGAACAAGCAGCCCACCATGTACGACCGAGCCTGCCGTAAGCTCTCGGACGAAGAGGTGAGACGGCGCGAGAGCGCAGGCGAACCATACGTCATCCGACAGGCATTGCCGTCGGAGGGCAAGACGGTGGTGCAAGACTATCTGCGAGGCCCCATCGAATTCGAAAACGCCCTGTTGGACGATCCCGTCCTGATCAAGTCGGACGGCATGCCGACATACCACTTCGCCGCGATGGTGGACGACCACCTGATGGAGATCACGCACGTGATTCGCGCGGAGGAATGGATCAGCAGCTCACCCAAGCACGCCCAGCTCTATATGGCGTTCGGTTGGGAGCAGCCGATCTGGGTTCATCCCTCGATCATTCTCGGGCCGGACAAGAAGCGTCTCAGCAAGCGGCACGGTGCCACCGGAGTTCTGGATTTCCGATCGGAAGGCTACCTGCCCGACGCGCTGGTCAACTTTCTCGCGCTGTGTGGATGGGCCCCAGGCGATGACCGGGAGGTGATGACGCGTGACGAGTTGATTGAGGCCTTCTCGCTGGACGGCGTCCAGACCAGCCCCGCCATCTTCGACCACGAGAAACTCCGGTGGATGAACGGGGTGTACATCCGCCAGCTCGCTCCGGAGCGCTTCGTCGAGCTGTGCAGGCCGTACCTCGTCGAGGCGAAGCTCGTGCCCGAGGCCGCCGATGACGCGAACGTGGAATACGTGCGGAGCGTGTTGGCGCTCGAACAAGAGCGCATCCGCACGCTTCCCGAGATCACCGACGCAGTCTCGTTCTTCTTCCGCGACGACTACCCGTTTGACGAGAAGGGCGTGGAAAAGTGGTTTCGCAAGCACGACGGCCTGGCTGTATTGGCTGCGGCAGAAAGCAGGTTACGGGCGCTCGACACGTGGACGCACGACGACATGGAGGCCGCCGTTGAGAGGGCTACAGCGGACCTCGACCTGGAGAAACGCGCGCCTGTCATCCATGTTTTGCGCATCGCGCTGACGGGACGAACCGCGGGGCCGGGTTTATTCGAGCTGATGGAAGCAATGGGGAGAGATCGGGTCCTCTCGCGCATCGAGCGCGCTTCGACGGTCTTGGCCGCACCGTAGGCATAGGCCAACAACCGAACGGTGCAACGCCGTGTCCGAGTGGAAGGTAGATAATATGAGCATCCTGAGAAGTGCAGTGCCCCGAGGTGTTCTGTGCCGACAGTCGTAGCGATCATTCTAGCTATTGGAGTGATGGTTTTCCTCATCCAACTCGGAGAGGCTCTCACGAAAAGGTCCTCTGCAAAGGCGCGCGGCATATCCGACAAGGAACTGGCTGAGTTGCTCGATCAGATGGCTTCGATGCGCCGGGAGCTGACCGAACTGCGAGAGACTGCTGGCGAACACGCCCTTAGCGTAGACCGTAATCTCAGCATGCTGAGCGACAGACTCAAGCGCCTGGAGCAGATGGGTGGCGCCGAGCAACTGCAGCAGCGACTAGGGGGATAGGGGGAGACGTGTGAAACAGATGATCCGAATACTGCCTTGGACGGGGCTCGGGTAGGCGGGAGAATGAACGTCGAGATCCTGGCTATGCTGATACCGATCACGGCGCTATGCATTCCGATCGTCGCGATTCTGGCCGGCCATCAGCGCAAGATGGTCGAGATGCGAATACAGTTAGAGCGCGATCGTGTCGGCACGGGCTCCGCTGACGTGCGTAAGCTACGTGAGGAGTTTCAGACGCTTCGCGAAGGGCTCACCGCGCATGCCGTGAGCGTGGACGAGAACCTGAAGACGCTGGCCTCGCGCGTCGCCCACCTGGAGAACAAGTTGAGCGGCACAGGTGGCACTGAGGACTCTCTCGAACAGCGCCTGCGGTAATCTAGCCTTCGGCAACAGGACGAGTATCGCGTTGCCGAGGAGGGGTTATCATGGGTGCTGGGCTGGTGCAGACCGGTCATACCTTTCCAGATTTCACGCTGTCTGACCTAAACGGCGCAAGCCGGTCGACAGCCGATGCCCGGAGCAAGGGCCTGCTGCTCGTGGCGTTTTTCAAGGTCAACTGCCCCACGTGCCAGTTGACATTTCCGTACCTTCAAAAGCTAGCCGACGCATGCCCGACGCTCACCGTCTGGGGAGTGAGTCAGAACGATGCGATGGAGACCCGGGCGTTCGAGCGTGATTACGGCACGTCCTTCCCAATGCTACTGGACAAGGGTTTGGAGGTAACCGACCGTTTCGACCTCCAGTCGGTCCCGGCCATGTATCTGACGGACGAGTCCGGTGTGGTTCTGGAGTATATGGGAGCCTGGAGCAAGGATTTCGTCAATGGGATTGCCAGACGTGTGGCCGAGCGCACAGGCACCGCGCCCGAGGTGCCCGTCACCGACGCCGACCGCGTGCCTGTATTCACGCCCGGTTGAGGATCGAAGCGTGGGTCCAGGTAGGACCCTCGTCTGCCGCTTGGCAGGCCACGGAGAGTCGCAGCGTAGGGTCATGGGGAGGAGCGATTCGCTTTGAAGGTTGCACTTACCGGAGCTTCCGGCTTTCTGGGACACTATCTGACTAAGGAGTTACTGGACCGTGGGCACGAGGTTCGAGCTCTCGTGCGCGAGTCCAGCCGGCGCGAGCTGCTGAGCAAATGGGGAGTCGAGATGGTCCCCGGGGACCTGCACGACGTTGCTTCGCTCGAAGCACTCGTGGACGGGACCGAAGTCGTCCTGCACAACGCGCTCGAGTGGGTGAACTTCACCGACAGCCCACGTGAGGCGTTCGAGACCAACGTGGGCAGGAGCCTCGACTTGCTGGAGTTCGCCCGCAAACACGGCCGGCAGCAGTTCATCTTCGTCAGTTCCATAGCGGCCCTCGGTGCCGTGGCACCCGACATCCCGCTAAGCGAGATCCACCCCATCTGGCCCGACACGATCTACGGCACCTGCAAAGCGATGGTGGACGACGCGTGCACCGGCTACCACCACGTGTATGGAATGAATACCTCGTCCTGGCGCCCTGCCCTGGTGTACGGCGTGGACATGTTGGACCCGAAGCGGGCTACGTGGCGGAACCTAATTCTCTCGGTGGCGCGTGGCGAGCCGTTCTCCAGCGACGAGGGCGGTTCGGTCAACTCGATGGAGGACACTGCACACGCAATCGTTCTCGCAGTCGGTAACCCGGCAGTGGCCGGTCAGCAGTACAACGTGGTGGACTGCTACTACTATAAGCAGCAAGTGGCCCAATTTGCCAAGGAGTTGAGTGGCAGCAACGCGGTAATCGAAGATCGTATCGGCGCAGCGGAACCACGTTTTCGAGTGCTATCGGACAAGGCCCGAGCGCTCGGGGCCCGATTGAACCGTGGTCTCGATGGCGTGCGGCAGCACGTGCAGCGGGTGCTGGAACTGAGCAAGGGGGAGTGGTAGGGCAAGTGGAAGAGGTCGGACTCGTTTGACGGATCCGACATGTCTCCTCCTAAGCCCAAGCGCGTCGGTCCATCGTGCGGTACTGCACCGCCTCGGCTACGTGCGGAACGGCGATGTCTGAAGCACCGTCTAGGTCGGCTATGGTTCGCGCCAGCTTCACCAACCTGTCGAAAGCTCGCGCCGACAGGCCTAGCTTGCGGCAACTCATCTGCAGAAACTCCTTCACCGGTTCGCTGAGAGGGCAGGTCTCTCTGAGCTGGCGCGGCGAAAGATGCGCGTTGACGTAAATGCCGGTTCCCTTCAGCCTCTCGTACTGGCGCTCTCTCGCTGCGGTCACCCGGTCCCGAATCGGTGCAGAGGGTTCTCCCAGGTTCAGGCTCAGCAGGTCTTCTTGTCGAACGCGCGGCACCTCGATGTGGATGTCGATCCGGTCCATCAGCGGCCCGGAGATCCGCTGGAGATACCTCCGAATGGCGGATGGACTACAGGTGCATTGCTTCATGGCATCGCCGAAGTACCCACACGGGCACGGGTTGCCCGCGGCCACGAGCTGGAACTTTGCCGGGAAGTCTATGTGCCCGGCAACGCGAGATACCGACACGAGCCCGTCCTCCAGCGGCTGGCGCAACGCCTCAAGCACATCCCTGTCGTACTCCGGCATCTCGTCCAGAAACAAGACGCCGTTGTGTGCGAGGCTGATCTCGCCGGGGCGAGGGAACTTCCCTCCTCCCACAATGGCGGCATAGGACGAAGTGTGGTGCGGCGCGCGAAAGGGACGCAGCGCGAGCAGACCTTGGTGTGGCCCCATAAGGCCCTTTGCGCTATGAATGCGAGTGGTCTCGATGGACTCGGAGAGGGTGAGCGGCGGCAGAATAGTAGGCAGGCGCCGAGCCAGCATCGTCTTGCCCGAGCCGGGCGGCCCTATCATGATCATGTTATGGCCGCCCGCTGCCGCAACCTCCATGGCGCGACGCGCAGTCTCCTGGCCCTTCACGTCGCGCATGTCCTCTTCGCACTCGTTCAGTGCCGAGCCGAACTCCGTCGGCTGCACTGGTTGCGGCTTTGCGGAGACGGGGTCCACCAAGATGTCTATGGCTTCGAGCAGCGACCCCGCACCGTAGACCGGAAGGTCCCCGAACACCGCCGCCTCACGGGCGTTGTCTACAGGTAAGAGCAGGGCTTCCATCTCGGGATCGGCCTGCGCGAAGATCGCCGCGGAGAGTGCCCCTGCAATCGGTCGCGTTGCACCATCGAGGCCGAGTTCTCCCAGGATCAGTGTCTTCGAGAGACACTCTGGCGAGAGCTGCCCCGTTGCTGCGAGGATGCCGAGCGCGATGGGAAGATCGAAGTTCGGTCCTTCTTTGCGCACGTCGGCGGGCGCGAGGTTGACGGTGATGCGCGTGTTAGGGAAGGAAAGCCCGGAGTTCTTGATGGCCGTGCGAACGCGCTCCTTGCTCTCGTTGACTGCAGTGTCGGGCAGCCCGACGATGATGAAGTTCGCGAGGCCAGGGTGCACGTCCACCTCGACGGTGACGCCGTATGCGTCGATCCCGACGAGCGCACTAGAAGTCACGCGGCCTAGAGACATTCGATGATGAACCTCGCGCCGATTGTAGCACCAGCCTCTCAGTCGTGCGACGGCAGGCATTGCGGTATTCTGCTCAGCATCATGAGCATGCGACCCCGCGTTCTTCTACCCTTCCTCCTCCTGCTCAGTTCGTATCTGAGCTGCGTCTCGAAGACGCTTCCGGTCGAGCCGGACCGGCGAGCCGACAAGGCATCGTTGGTGCTGATGGCACTGAACGCCGAGTGGCTGTGGGACGGATTGCCGCCTGAAGAGGGCCGAGTCGAGTTCGGCGACCGCCGCGGCTCACCGCATAAATCGGCGGAACATATGAAGGCGATTGCAGCCATCATCGCCAAGGCCGACGCGGACATCGTGCTGCTCTGCGAAGTGGAAAACCTAAAGGCGCTCGAGATGCTGAACGACCGCTACCTGCAAGGAAAGGGCTACCGGGCGTTCCTGGTTGACGGCAAGGACACGCATACGGGGCAGGACGTGGGGCTGCTAACGAGACTCGACCCGATTGGCGACCGCATCTCGCGCGACGACCGGAAAGGCAGAAGCGGAGCCACGAGCAAGGGGGTGAGCAAGAATCTGATCGCGCGATTCGAATCGCAGGGGTCGAAAATCGCAGTGATCGGCGTCCACTTCTTGGCCGAGCCGATGAACAGGGAACGCAAAGCGGAACGAGAGGCGCAAGCGGACGCAGTTCGGGGGATTGCGCGCGACCTGTGGAAAGATGGGTATCAGGTTATCGTCATGGGCGATCTGAACGATTTCGACGGCGCCGAGGATAGCCTGGACAAGCGTGGTAGCAGGCCGATCACGAATGTGTTGAAGACAATCCGGGACCTCGACCCCGACGACTCGACGGACGACCTTCTGAATGCGTCAGCCCATCTACCCCAGGAACTGCGCTACACCTGCTTCTTCGACCGCAACAAGGACGGCGAGATTGACGCCGACACGGAGTTCGACGCGATCGATCATATTCTGCTGTCCCGGCCGCTCTACCATCGTATCCGAGACGTTCGCATCTTCCACGACCATGACCCGACGAAGGTCACCGATCACTTCCCCATCGTCGTGAAACTCGCATGGCCGGCTGCCGCCAACCGGTGAACGACCGGGACCTTGCCGCTCTGCGCAGACGGCTGCTAGGCTGGTACGAGCGTGAAAAGCGTGATCTCGCGTGGAGGAAATCCGACGACCTGTACCCCGTCTTGGTCTCCGAAGTGATGCTGCAGCAGACTCGTGTAGGCACGGTGGGCCCCTACTTCGAGCGTTTCATGGAACGCTTCCCCGACCTGCGTTCGCTCGCTGCGGCGTCGGAACAAGAGGTCCTGGCTGTATGGCAAGGCCTCGGCTACTACCGTCGAGCGGTCAACCTTCGGCTAGCGGCACAGCGTCTGGTGGCAGGACCTGTGCCGCACGACGTGGCGGGGTTTCGGGACATGCCAGGGATCGGCGAGTACAGCGCTGCAGCCTTGGCAAGTCGGGTGTACGGGGTACCGGTCGCCGCAGTGGACGGGAATGTCGAGCGTGTCGTCGCACGGCTATTTGGCATCGAAGGGAAGCTAGACGCCGCACCGGGTAGGGCCGCCATCCGTGAGGGTGCACGGGAATTGCTGGATCGAGAGAGGTCGGGAGACTGGAATCAAGCGATGATGGAGTTGGGGGCACGTGTGTGTGTCGCCGGCGAGCCGAGATGTGCCGAGTGCCCGGTCAGCGTGTACTGCCGTGCACACGCAGAAGGCCTCACCGACCGGATCCCCGCGAGGCCGGAATCGCGTGCGCCGGTGCGATTGTCTCATGCGTGCGCAGTACTAACCGACGGCAGGCGAGCCAAGCTGGTGCAGATTGGGCCGGACCGATGGTGGAGCGGGCTTTGGGAGTTCCCGAGAACCGACGTGTCGCGCGGTGAGAGCACTTCGGCTGCTGCTCGTCGGGCGGCGTTGGGTTCTGGGGTGTCGGCAGATGATGGCGTGCCGCTGCCAACAGTGACACACACCGTCACACACCATCGAATCAGCCTGCATCCTGTTCTGTTCCGAGTGGCACTCGGTCCGAGATCGTGGACGCGTCTCGATCTGTTAGGTAACACCCCGATGCCCGCGCCTCAGAGGGTGGTAGCAGATCACCTGCTAGCCGCTCTCTCCGAGTGATGACGGACATCGGCTTCTTGGGCTTTTTTTACGACGATTCCGGGCCTTTGCTTCGCGGCAGAAGGAACTTCGCGAAAACGAAAGCTTCCGGCACATTTACCGGCCTGATCGCCTCCAGATTCCGCTCAGTGGTCGGCACCGGGTTTGTGCGATTTGACGACAACTCGGGGAGGTGATAGAATTATGGGCGACGGGCGAATCCAAGCCCGAAAGCTCAAACCCCCGGCGGCGATTCCCGTGGCAAGGGCATGGAGTCACTGCGTCCCACAAGGCGCATTACGTAATATAACTTGTTTGAATTACTAGCAGGGAGGCATACTATCGCAAGCACGCAGCTCACGCTAGGAGAGCCCGAGCAAGTCGTGATTCTGAAGGGCGCATGGGAAGCCACTCTCGTCGAACTGAAGGAGTTGGTTAATCCTGCGACCTATGACCGTTGGATAAGCACGCTGACGCCCGTCGGTCGAACCGGTTCCGTGATCAGCCTGGCAACGAACGGGGAGTTCGCCAGGCAGTGGATCACCCGCAAGTTCACGGAGATGCTCGCAGCAAGTCTATCTTCAGCGCTCGGCGAGCCCGTGACGGTGCAGATCGTTCTCGATGAAAACGCCAAGACGGAGCAGGCTCCGCCACCATCGGTTGCCAAGAAGAAGCCCAGCGGCTCCGAGCCGGCTATTCGAAGACCGGGGTTCATCAGCAAGTACACTTTCGATCGGTTTGTCGAAGGCAACAGCAACCGGCTGGCACTGGCAGGGGCACAAGCTGTCGCAGCCCAACCGGGGAAAAAGTTCAACCCGCTCTTCATCTATGGAGGTCCTGGGCTTGGCAAGACCCACCTGTTGCACGCCATCGGGCAACAGGTGCTTGCACGCGACGCCCGTTCCCGAATCGTGTATCTCACCGGTCAGGTGTTCGCGGAGGAGTTCATTCACTCGGTCAAGACCGGCCGGGTCGGCGAGTTCCGAAGCATGCAGCGTAGTGTAGACATTTGGCTGGTGGACGACGTACAGCTCATCGCCGGCAAGGACCGCACGCAAGAGGAGCTGTTCCACACGTTCAACTTTCTGTATGAAGGCGGGAGACAGATCGTGATCTGCAGCGATCGGCCGCCGCGCGAGCTGTATCTGATGGAGGAGCGCTTGCGGTCGCGCTTCGAGTCTGGGCTTGTTGCCGACATCAGCCCTCCTGACTTCGAGACCCGCGCCGCCATTCTCATAAAGAAGGCGGAGGAAGAAGGCGTGGAGCTGCCCATGGACGTGGTGGACCTAATGGCCGACCGTATCCAATCCAACATCCGGAAGCTAGAGGGCAGCCTGTGCAGGCTTTTAGCAGAGGCGTCGCTGGCCGGTCGTCCTCCAACGGTCGAGATGGCTGAGGAAGTGCTCCGCAGCTTCTTCGAGGACACCAATGCCGGCAAGCCTTCGCCCGAGGCGCTCATCGAGGCTTCCGCCGACTACCACGGTGTCACTATGGAAGAGGTGATGGGCAAAGGTCGGAGGCAGGCCATCACGAGGGCGCGGCAGGTGGCCATGTACCTATGCCGTGAGGTCTGGAGCCTGCCCTGGAAGCAGATTGGCACCCTATTCAGGAAGGATCACTCATCGGCGATCTACGCGCACAAGTCCATCGGCGAGGAGCTGGTACGCAGGCCGGACCAGCAGCGCGTGCTGGATGAGATCGTGGAGGCCGCAAGGTCCAAGCGTCAGCACTGATCTCGGACATGGGTCGCAGGTCCCCAAAGAGGAACCGGATGAGCGGGGATACCCATCCGGCTTCCTTTGGCCCACCCACGCGCACTGGATCTGCTTCAAGTCTCAAGCCGGCCTGTACATCAGGGTGAGCCGATGAGCGACCTGTACTTCTATGGTCGGCGGCCCTCAGAATCCGCTTTAGGGTTTGGGGCGAGAATCACGCCTCTCAACTTCGAAACCCAGTAACTTCCCCGGTAATGCGCGACTCTTCACAAGCCAATCAAGTCTACTCTACGAGGACGTGCCGGGCGGTACACTCCGGGTCGTGTCCAGGAGAGTCCGACTGCTCGATCCCAACGTCGTCAACCGCATCGCCGCCGGCGAAGTGGTGGAGCGTCCGGCTTCCGTCGTCAAGGAGCTGATCGAGAACAGCCTCGATGCAGGAGCGACGCTGGTGCAGGTGGATGTCGAGGACTGCGGCAAACGCCTGATCCGGGTGACCGATGATGGTTGCGGCATGGACGAGCAGGATGCGCTGATGGCTTTGGAGCGCCACGCGACCAGCAAGATCGAGGATGCCGAGGACCTGCTTTCCATCTCGACCCTGGGATTCCGAGGGGAGGCGTTGCCGAGCATCGCATCGGTCTCGCGTATGACACTCACCACCCGCACTCGGACAGCGGAAGGCGGGGTACAGGTCCACATCGAAGGCGGGCGGCGCAGCCCGATCAAGCATGTAGCAACGCCGGTGGGTACCATGGTCTTGGTCGAGGACCTCTTTTTCAACACACCCGCCCGCCTGAAGTTCCTGAAGTCCGACGCCACCGAACTCGCGCAGATCGTAGATCTGATAGCTCGATACGCGATCATCTATCCCGCGGTCGGCTTC
Organism: Fimbriimonadia bacterium; assembly: GCA_039961735.1. Classification (NCBI taxonomy): domain Bacteria; kingdom Bacillati; phylum Armatimonadota; class Fimbriimonadia; species Fimbriimonadia bacterium. The sequence goes on along the minus strand of JABRVX010000020.1, from coordinate 76,763 downwards.
TTCCTTCGTCACGACGGGCAGGATCTACTGCGCAGCCCCGGCGGGACGGGGTTGCTGAAAGGCATCGCTGCGGTGTGGGGGAGGGAAACAGCAGAAAAGCTCGTGCCTGTGGACTACGAGCGCCATGACATCCGAGTATCGGGCTACGTGTCGCCACCACACCTTACTCGCCACTCGCGGGCGTACCAGCACTTCTTCGTCAACCACCGGCCCGTTCGATCGAAGACGATGTCTGCTGCGCTCGCCGAGGCGTTCCGCTCACTCACGCCTGAGCGCAGGTTCCCGATGGCCGTCCTGGGGCTCGAGATGGACCCAGCCAGGGTGGATTGCAACGTTCATCCGAGTAAGAGCGAGGTGAAGTTCCAGCGCGAGGGAGACGTGTTCGAGGCGGTGCGGGGTTCCATTCGATCCGCGCTGCTGCACGAAGGGATGATGCCGGAAGCACTCAGCTCGCACCCCGTCCCTACGAGACCGGGTGCGTATCGCCCATCTCGGACCATGGTTGCAGCTGCTGTCCATGCCTTCGAGCCGGCGACGGCTTCTGCCGGAGAACAGCCCGCACTCATTGAGCAGCCGGAGCAGAGACCACGATTTCCTTTCTCCTATCTGCTGGAATCGCTGCGGGTGATTGGCCAGGCCATGAGCACCTTTATCATCGCGGAGACGGCGACCGGCCTAGCCATCATAGACCAGCACGTAGCACACGAGAGGATTATCTTCGAGCGGTTGTGCGGCATCAAGGGAAACCAGCCGGTCGAGAGGCAATCGCTTCTCAGCCCGGAGACCGTAATGCTCGACCGACGACTGGCCGTGCGGTTGGAGGAAGCGATCGACGACCTTCGTTCTGTCGGGTACGACATCGAACCCTTTGGCGGCCAGTCCTTCTTACTCAGGGCGGTACCGGCGGTGCTCTCGGGTAAGGACTATCGCGGGGTGTTGCAGGACATCCTGGACGAGATTGCAGACGACTCGGGAGGACGAGGCGGGTACGCTCCCCGCGAACGCGTGTGGATCGCGACCGCCTGTCGCATGGCGGTCAAGGCTGGGGACCCCCTTTCCCATGCCGAAATGCTGAAGTTGATCCACGACCTGGCCGACACCGAGAACCCGTACCTATGCCCGCATGGACGACCCATCGTGGTCACCATCGGTCATGACGAGCTGCTGCGCAAGTTCAAACGGATATGACCGTATTGGGGCTCGACCCGGGCTTGACGACGACGGGCTACGGCGTGGTGACACGCGAGGCCGGGAGGATGCACGCACTTGCGTACGGTGCCATCAGGACCCCTACAACGGAGGACACGCCTGCTCGTCTAGTTCGGCTTAGGGTAGAGGTCCAGGAGCTGCTTCGGGAGCACGAGCCGGATGCGGTAGCACTGGAGCGCCTACTGTTCTCGACGAATCGAAAGACGGTGATGGATGTTGCTCGGGCATCGGGAGTGATACTGCTGGCTATCGGCGAGGCTGGGCTGCGCTGCGCCGAGTACTCGCCGCCCGAGGTGAAATTGGCCGTTACCGGAGTGGGCCAAGCCGGGAAGCAGCAGGTGCGTTATATGGTCACGCAGATTCTCGGGCTTCAGACTCCGCCGAGTCCCTTTGATGCTGCGGACGCGCTGGCTCTCGCCGTGTGCCACCACCAGTCGGTGGCCGCTCGCCACCTGCGGGCGGAGATCTGACTTCTTCTTCTGCAGCGAACGAGTCCTGGCACGCAATCGGCGCACTTTGCGATACAATGTGTGCAAGTAAAGATACCGGAAACGTGATGGCTTGCCGCCCCCGAGGTGCCATTGGACACCGGCAACGTGGTGCGGCTCACGGTTTTCACCTCCGGTTCGAGAGGTTGGATCCCACGATTTGGTGACCGATCCCCTGGAAGAGCGCAGTTGCATGCAATTGGCGGGCTGCAGCCCGCCTCTTTTTGCGTCTCGGAGGAGCCTTAGGTGTGAGAGGCGAGCCGCTCGGAGCATTAGAAAGGCGCCCCGACGAGCGGGGCGCCTGCCCACACACCGAGACGGTCTGAACTTACGTCTCAGCGTGAAGCCGTCTTAGCCTGTCGGATGGGAATCCGAGCAGAGCCGATTCAGTAGGTCCTTCGCGGTCAGGTGGTTGGGGTCCAACTCCAGGCATCGCTGGAGATGGTCGCAGCCTTCCTCACTCTGACCCGCACTGACCAGCATTGCACCCAGGTTATAGCGATACACTGGGTTGTCGGGGGCGAGAGAGACGGCTAGTTCGAACTGGTTCAGAGCATCGTCCTCTCTTCCTAGTCTCTGATAAGCGATACCGAGTTTGTCATGCGCCCATGCGTCGTTGGGGTCATGGGCGACGGCCCGCTCCAGGGTCCGAGCGGCATCCGCGTATCTGTGCTCCTTCAGAGCCAGGCGGGCGGCCTCATGTAGTGTAACACTGGTTGCATCCGGTGTCATATGTTTGTACACCCGAGGTCGGTGGTCGAAACCTTCTCCCGATTACTCTATCAGAGTTTTCGGCGCATTGCAAGTCTACTTGCCTCTAAGAGCCGAGGAAGTCCATGGCTCGCCGCATCGGCGCAAATACCGGAATGGGACCGGGTTAACATACGAGCCTATCTCGCCGATATGGCGTTTGGCGGGTGGATTCCCGCACCGGCGCAACGGACTGTGTGTCGGGAAATCGGCTAGGACGCCCCATGGGGATTACTGGGAGCGACCTGATATGCTGGAGTCCCTGTTCGCCCCTACGTTGGGCGAGCTCGAACGTGCGCTAGGCTACGAGTCCACGCGGCAACGCGTAATCGCTCACAACATCGCCAACGTCAACACTCCTGGCTACAAGGCCAAGAGTATCTTCCGATTGGCGCTGTCCCAAGCCCAGTCACGGCAAAATGACACGCATTTGCCAAACGTGCCTTCACCAAACGTCACAGCGCCCGAGGACGAGCGTGGCATCCCCTACGAGATCGTGACCTCCGAGGAGCCGTCGATTCGGCCTGACGGCAACAACGTCAACCTGGAATCCCAGATGGTCGAGCTCGCCGATGCCGAGCTGCGCTACCGTGCGCTCACTCAGATGGCTTCTCGCTATTTCCAGGGTCTTCGCCGCGTCATCGGCGGCAGTGGGAGGTGATCATCATGAGCCTGCTATCGAGCAGTATGGCAATCAGTGCTTCCGGCCTGCACGCTGAGCGATTCCGTATGGACGTAATCGCTCACAACCTCGCGAACAGCAGCACAACGCGCACCGAGGACGGGTTGCCGTTCAAGCGGCGCATCGTCCGCTTCGCAGAGGTGATGGACGAGAACCTGCGAGGCGTGCAGGTGGACCGCGTGGAGGAGGATCCGTCCGAGGGGCCTCGGGTGTTTGACCCAGGGGCTCCGGGCGCCGACGCTGAGGGCATGGTGGAAGGCGCCAATGTCAACCCGGTGATGGAGATGGTAGACCTGCTATCCGCCACGCGTGCCTACGAAGCCAACATCACGGCGTTTAACGCCGCCAAGGGCATGATGCTGAACGCCCTGACCATAGGTGCGACCTAACGCATGAGAATCGAAGACCTGACCCGATCGAGCCTTCAGCCGGCGCCCCTTCGCACCGGAAATGAGCCGGCGGGGACGGACTTCGGCAAGCTGCTCATGGACGCCTTGAAAGAGGTCAATGAGACCCAACTCGAGGCGGGTGAGCTGAGAACCAAGTTCGCGGACGGCGAGCCGGTGGAGCTGCATGACGTGATGATCGCCCTGGAGAAGGCCGGCGTCGCGATTCAGCTCGCGGTGGAAGTCCGCAACAAGCTGCTCGAAGCTTACCAGGAAATCAGTCGCATACCGGTCTAGTACGAAAACCCTCTCCCTTGGAAAGGGAGAGAGGTAGGAGACCGGGTGAGACGAGGGCAGTTTGGATATGCAAGGACTGATCCTGAAGATCAGAGCGTGGTGGAATATCGCCGACAAGACGGCCCGGACCGTCACGATTGTCGGTGTCGCGTTTCTGTTGGTCACGATGGCCGTCACCTTCTACTTGGCCTCCAAGCCGGACTTTGTGGTGCTATACGCCGATCTCACACCCGCCGACAGCGGGAAGGTGATCAACAAGTTGAAGGACCTGAAGGTGCCGTTCCGTATCGGGGCCGACGGGGCGACCATCGAGGTGCCGAAGCGCCAGCGTGATGAAGTCCGCATGAAGTTGGCGGCGGACGGTCTTCCGGTACAGGCTGCCGGGCTCGGCAAGGGCTGGCTGGACAAGTCTAGCATCGGTCAGACCCAAGAGCATGAGCGCGTCGTGATGCGCGTGATGCTGGAGGAGGAGCTTCAGAAGACCATCGAGTCGCTGAAACCCGTTCAGGCGGCAAAAGTGCACCTAACGGAGGGCCAATCCGGACCCTTTGCTGACCAACAGACAGCGCCCACTGCAAACGTGGTGGTGCACCTTGGCGCAGGGGAGAAGTTGGCTCCCGAGCAGGTAGCAGGGATTGTTCACGTGGTCACCGGAAGCGTTAGCGGCATGACCCCGCGCAACGTCTCGGTTGTGGATGGCGAGGGCCGAGTGCTGCACGACGGAGCGACGCAGGGACCGGGCGGCACGGGCATCTACGACGTTAAGCGACAGCAGGAAACTGCGTACGCCGCGGCCTTGCGGAGCGAGATCGAGCGCCACTTAGAGCACGTTCTGGGACCCGGGAAGGCGATCGCAGGCGTGCAGTGTGTGATGAACTTCGACACGGAGCAGTCGGAGCGCACCATCAACACGCCTTCTGCCGGCTCGGTGGCTCCGGCCGGCACGCCGACTCTACCGAAGTCCTCTCCGAACGTCATTTCTGAGACGACTACGACGGAAACGTATTCGAGCGGCGGAACAGGTGCGAGGGGAGCCGTTGGCACGGCGTCCAATGTGGCCGGGGCGACAGGGGGTGCAGCCGCCACGTCGGGTGCGGCAGGGCGCGGCTACTCGTCGGAGCGCAGGCAAAGCGAGTACGCGTTCGACCAGGAGCACAGAAGTACTACGAGAGCTCCTGGGCGCATCGAGAAGCTTAGCGTATCCGTCATGGTGGATGAGAGCGTGAAACCGGAGCAGGTGACTGCGGTGACACAGTACCTGAACGGCTTGCTCGGCATCTCGGACGCGGCGACACCACCTCCGGGTTATTCGGTGAGCGTCAACCCCATCGCCTTCGACAAGACCGCGAAGGAAGCGGCGATGAAGGCGGGGCAAGCGAACGCCTCCGCGGCGCGGATAGAGCGCTACCTGTCGCTGCTTCCCTCCATCGCACTCATCCTTGCAGCGATACTGGTGATGAAGGCGCTCGGGAAGCAGTCCATCCGTCTCGAGGTTCCGCAGTTGAGCCCGGCAGCCGCAGGGGCGGGAAGCGCCCCCCCGAGCCTCGGCGAGCCCACCCCAGGCACGATGCCGAGGTTGCAGGAAGACACGCCGCCTCAGCAAGTGGAGACCAAGATCGAGGTTACGCCCATCCCGACCCGATTCAATGTGCCATTCGAGCAGATCGCTCGCATGGTAAACGACAATCCGCGCACGGTGGCGATGCTGGTTAAGAGCTGGCTGATGGAGGACAAGCGATAACATGAGGGCGGCGCACGGCCAGCTAACCTTCCGGAAGAAGGCCGCCATTCTGCTGACGGCCCTAGGGCCGGAGCTCGCGGCCCCGGTGCTTCAGCAGTTGTCCGAGGAAGATGCCGAGACCCTGGCGATCGAGATAGCGCGCCTTGAGAAGATCGAGCCGGATGTGCGGGGCGAAGTTATCGAGGAGTTTCATCACCTTTGCCAAGTGCAGGACTTCATCCAGGAGGGCGGGATCCATTATGCGGAGCAAAATCTCTTCGCGGCCTTCGGACCTGAGAAGGCCAACGAGATCGTCGAGCGTGTGAAGCGCGCCCTTCAGGTTGTCCCGTTCGACTTCCTAAAGAACACGGACCCGGCACAGTTACTCAGCTTCATCCAGGACGAGCACCCCCAGACGATCGCTTTGGTACTGGCCTACGTGAAGCCGGCGCATGCCGCAGCGATCCTCGGGAAGCTGTCCCCGGAGATTCGTGCCGACGTCGCCGAGCGCCTCGTGATGATGGACCGTACTCCTCCCGACGTGGTGCATCGCGTGGAGAGTGTGCTTCAGCGGAAGCTCTCCAGTGTGATCAACCAGGACTTGACGAGCGCGGGCGGGCCGAAGACGCTCGTGGAGATTCTCAGTTGGGTGGACCGAGCAACGGAGCGAACTATTCTGGATGGCTTGACGGAGACTAATCCAGAGCTCGCCGAGGAAGTAAAGAACATGATGTTCGTGTTCGAGGACATCGTGTCCCTCGACGACCGGGCGGTGCAGCAGATCCTGAAGGAAGTGGACATGAAGGAGCTCGCGACAGCGCTCAAGGGTACGAGCGACGAGGTACAGCAGAAGATATTCAAGAACATGTCCGAGCGTGCGACCGGGCAGCTCAAGGAGGACATGGAGTTCATGGGCCCGACTCGCCTCAGGGTCATCGAGGAGGCTCAGCAGCGCATTGTGGCCATCATCCGAAGGCTCGAAGAGGCAGGAGAGTTGGAAATCTACCGTGGTGGCGAGGACGAGGTCGTTGTCTAAGCGCATCTACCGAGGCGATCAGGCCGAGGGGGACTGGCGAAATGCGGTCTCGGTCTCGATCCCCAAAGAGGAGCTCCGCCTGAAGTCCAATGCACGCGCGAACGCTGCGTACACCGAGGAAAGACGACGGGGCTACGAGAAGGGCTACGAAGCTGGTCACGCGGAGGGCGTGCAGCAGGGTCGGGAGCAAGCTCTCGCTGAGGTGAAAGCCGCTCATCAGGGCATGCTGAACGCCCTTGCGGAGGAGTTGCACACGGCCTCCGAGCGGCTGGAGGAGGCGGCGAAGCGATTCTGGATGCGATCCGAGAGCGAACTGAGAGAACTGGCCGTAGCAATCGCCGAGGTGCTGCTGAAGCAAGAGCTGCGGCAAAACCCAGAGTCGATCCTCAGCGTGGTCCGTGATGCGATCATGCGGGTTGCCAACTCCCGAGACGTCCGGGTGCGCGTGAGTCTCTCCGATCTCCCCACGCTGAAGGCGAGCCAGCAGGAGCTTGTGACCGCGCTTCAGGGTGTGGAGCGGGTGGAGATCACGGCCGCCGACATTCAGCCAGGTGGGTGCGTGGTCGAAAGTACGATCGGCATCGTGGACGCGAGCGTGAATAGCCAGATCGAGCAGATTCAGGAAGTGCTGCGAGGCGAGGCGGCATGAAAGTGATTGCCCCTGAGCCCAACCTCGCTGCTGATGTCGCAGCGGTTCGCGCATGCGATCCGGTGCGCGTCCACGGTCGGGTCGCGCAGGTAGTGGGCCTGGTGCTGGAATCGAACGGCCCGCAGGCGGCCCTTGGCGAGGTGTGCATCGTCACTGACCACGCATCCGGACGACACGTTCACGCGGAGGTCGTGGGCTTCAGGGAGTCGCGAGTGTTGCTTATGCCGCTCGGCCCGCTGGAGGGGATTTGTGAGGGAGCGGTGGTCGAAGCGGGGGGCCAAAGACCATCCGTGCCGGCATCCGACGCGATGCTCGGGCGGGTGCTGGATGGGCTTGGTCGCCCCATGGATGGCGGCCCCCCGCTGCCCGACGCTCGTCCCCGCCCTCTCGAGGCAATGCCACCGAACCCACTCGAGCGGCGAATCCTGGACGCACCGTTGTGCCTCGGTGTGCGAGCGATTGACGCGCTGCTGACGTGTGCGAGCGGGCAGAGGGTGGGCATCTTCTCCGGCAGTGGCGTCGGGAAGAGTACTCTGCTCGGGATGATCGCCCGCAACACCTCGGCCGAGGTGAACGTCATCGCTTTGGTCGGCGAGCGCGGGCGCGAGGTGCGCGAGTTCATCGAGAACGATCTAGGCGCCGAGGGGATGAGCAGGTCGATCTTGGTGGTCGCAACGTCCGATCAGCCGGCGCTGGTGCGGGTCAAGGCGCCGCTGGTAGCGACCGCCATCGCAGAGCACTTCCGGGACGAGGGCAAGGACGTCGTGCTGATGATGGACTCCCTGACTCGGCTTGCCATGGCGCAACGAGAGGTGGGGCTGTCGGTCGGCGAACCTCCCAGCACACGCGGCTACACGCCTTCGGTGTTTGCGATGATGCCACGCCTACTCGAGCGAGCCGGTACTGCTGCGGTAGGGAGCATCACGGGCATCTACACAGTACTCGTGGAAGGTGACGACACGAATGAGCCCATTGCCGACCACGCACGAGCCATCTTGGACGGCCACATCGTGCTGTCGCGGGCGCTTGCTCATCAGGGGCACTACCCGGCGATTGACATCAGCCAGAGCATCTCGCGCGTGATGCCCATGGTGGTGTCCGAGGAACACCTCGAGACTGCCCGCAGGTTTCGGGAGCTGCTGGCGGCGTATGCGAGTGCCGAGGACCTCATCCAGATTGGAGCGTATCAAGAAGGCTCCAATCCGCTCGTGGACAAGGCCATTCAGCGGCGTGATGCGATGAACGCGTTTCTGCGGCAAAAACGCGACGAGCGAGGCAGCCTTCCCGAGGCCCTGGCGCGGATGCAGGAGGCCATCGGTGCGTAAGTTCCGCTTCCGGTTAGAGTCCGTGCTGCGGTACCGCCGACGCATCGAGGAGATGAAGGAGTCGGCATTCGCACGTGCACATCGCAACCGTCTGATTGCCGAGGCTCAGGCAGCTGATTTGGAACGCACGAGACAGACCGTGGCCACCATGGAGCTAGGTGTGGACCTGGAAACGCGACGACGACGCGAGATCTATCTTATCCGCCTGGACGACCTGATTGCGGCGCAGCATCAACTGGTCGAAATCCTGATGCGAGACGAAGATGCTGCGCGCAAGGAGTGGCTGGCTGCCCGACGCGAGGTGAAGGCGCTGGAAGAGCTTAGAGCGAGGGCTCTTCGCCGTCACGAGGCCGAAGTGCTACGGGAGGAACAACGCGACTTGGACGAGTGGGCGATCTTGACTCGGAAGCCCTCACCGCAACCATCGCGGTTGGGAAGGGAAAGGAAGACAAGGTGATGTAGCGTGAGAGTCGAGGGGTTGGTAGCCAGGATTGAGAGCCGGATCGCTCAGATCGAGCGGCGCATGAGCGAGGTGCTAGGCAGCCCGGAGCAGCCACGCACAAAGCGGGCCGGAGGAGGCGGAGGGCTTGCACCGCTTGCGGGAGACATTGCCTCGCTAGCGCGTGAGGCTGCGAACCGTCACGGTGTAGACCCTGACCTCTTTGAACGGTTGGTGAGCGCGGAGAGTGGCGGCAATCCGCGGGCGGTCTCGCCGGCGGGAGCCATGGGGCTGGCACAGCTCATGCCGGCGACGGCGCAGGTACTCGGCGTGGAAGATCCCTTCGACCCTGTGCAAAACTTGGACGGAGGTGCGAGGTATCTCCGGAGCATGATGGACCGATTCGGCGACCCGAGACTGGCAGTTGCGGCGTACAACGCGGGTCCCGGCGCGGTCCAACGCTACGGATCTGTGCCACCCTATCCCGAGACCGTTGCCTACGTGGCTCGGGTGCTAGGAGAGGAGTGACCACTCATGTGGCTGACTTATGTTGCGGGGCAGGCAATCGCCGCCGCGCAGGGGGCGCCCGTCAGTGTAGCTACCGTGGGTGATCTGATGCTGAACGGACTCGCGCCCACACCGAACGCGTTTCAGTCGTTGCGGCTGTACCTCGCTATGCCGGACGTAACCTTCGGCAACTTGGAGACACCTCCAACGAAAGCAGGCAAGCCCACCACCGCCAAGAGCTCTCGCGACGTGGCTGCGAAGAGACAGTATGTTCTTCGCGCCGACCCGGCGTGGATCCCGCTGCTGGACGGCGCCTCTTTCGACGTCCTCTCGCTAGCGAACAACCATGCGATGGACTATGGCGCAGAGGGACTGCTCGACACGATTGCGGGGGTATCACGAGCAGGCATGAGAGTGGTAGGAGCCGGTGGCAACCTAGAAGAGGCCTCGCGCCCTGTGGTGTTAGATGCGAACGGTGTAAAGGTAGTGTTTTTGGCGTTTCTGGCCTTTCGCGGCGAGGGTGCACTGGCCGCATGTGGTCCTGCAAGTGCCACGAAAGCAGGCGTCAATGCACTACACGGCGGGGGTAACGGAATCACGGACGAGGTCCGGTCGAAGCTTCGTGCCGCGATCTCCAGGGCCAGGCGGATGGCGAACATCGTTCTGGTGTCATACCACTGGGGGCTGGAAAGGCACCGAACACCCACTAGCTATCAGGTGGCGCTGGCGAAGGCCACGATAGATGCCGGTGCGGATGGAGTGATAGGCCATCATCCACATGTCCTGCAGCCTTATGCCATCTATCGTGGCAAGCCGATCCTATACTCGCTAGGCAACTTCACCGCCTCGAATCACGCTGGCCCTCTCGGCGAAACTTTGGTCTTCGAGATGCGCTATCGGGATGGAACTCTGACATCGCTGCGCATAACACCGGCGCGGATCCGTGGGAGCTTCCCTAACAGGCTGATAGGTAAGGATGCGCAAGCGGGGCTGACGCGCATCGGGGATGCCACGCGCGACCTACGACGACGGCTCGGGGGAGGAAACTAGCCAATGGCAACCGCCGTGGTGACGGGTGTCGGCCTCAATCGGTTGTTGCGTAACACCGATGTAATCGTCGCACTCGGCATCATGGTGGTGGTGGGCATGTTGGTGCTACCGCTGCCCGAGTGGCTGTTGGACACGGGGTTCGTGATCAGCCTGGGCAGCGCAGTGATGATTGCCATCATGTCCGCATCGGTCACAGACCCACTGCAGTTCGCCTCGTTCCCCTCCCTACTGCTGATGTCCACGCTGCTGCGCCTTGCCCTGAGCATCGCGGCGACGAAGCTGATCCTGGGCTCCGCCAGCGCAGGTCGTATCATCGAGGCGTTTGGTAACTTTCTCGTCGGCGGAGACATGGTCGTGGGCCTCGTCGCCTTCGTCATCCTGGTCATCGTTCAGTTCGTGGTCATCACGAACGGTGCGGGCCGCGTGGCAGAGGTAGTCGCGAGGTTCACCCTGGACGCGATGCCCGGAAAACAGATGAGCATAGACGCCGATCTGAACGCCGGCCTGATTGACGAGAACGAGGCACGAGAGCGTCGCAAGCAGGTGAAGCAGGAAGCTGACTTCTACGGCGCGATGGACGGCGCGAGCAAGTTCGTGAAGGGCGATGCGATTGCTGCCATCCTGATCCTGATTGTAAACATCGTTGGCGGGTTTGGCGTAGGCTTTCTTCGCGGCGAGAACGATGCGATGACGATTCTGCGGACCTACACGCTGCTGACGGTGGGCGAGGGATTAGTGGCACAGATACCGGCATTGCTCGTGTCCACTGCGGCGGGATTGATGGTTACACGGAGCGGCGCAACCGATTCGCTAGGCACCGCACTCTTCTCCCAGATCCTAGCCCAACCACGATCGTTGATGGCGGCCACGGGAGCGCTGATTCTGCTCGCGCTGGTACCCGGGTTCCCCAAAGTGCCCTTCCTGGCAGTTGCTCTGGTCACCGGCATACTCGCCTATTGGGTGAGACCGCAGAAACAGAAGGTGGCACCGGCACCTCAACAGACACCAGAGAAGACCTCTACAGGCCCAGAAGCGATGCTGTCGCTTGTTAGTGTCGACCCCATCGAGCTCGAGCTGGGGTATGCCATCACGCGATTGGCAGACCCTCGCGAGCACGGGGACTTGGCCGACCGAGTCAGTGTCATTCGGCGCCAGATCGCAGCCGAGCTAGGCTTCGTGATGCCCTCGGTTCGCATTCGCGACAACATCCAACTACCCCCTAACGACTATGTGATTCGCATCCGAGGCGAGCGGGTTGCGGGGGGAACTGCATTCGCAAACCAAGTGCTTGCCATCGAGTCGGGTGACGTGACGGGCCAGGTCCCTGGGAGCCCGGCCACCGAGCCGGTGTTCGGCCTGCCCGCACGTTGGATCGAGGCAGGCCTGCGCGAGCAGGCAGAGCGAAGCGGCTACACAGTGGTAGACCCCGGTGGCATGATCGCCACTCACCTAACGGAAGTGGTGAAGACGCATGCGGGCGAACTGCTCAGCCGACAGGACGTGCAAATGCTCATCGATCACGTGCGTCGGCAGACGCCTGCGGTGGTGGAGGAGTTGATACCCGACGTGCTCTCTCTAGGTGACGTGCAGAAGGTGCTCGCTCACTTGCTGCGCGAGAGGGTGCCCATCCGTGACACGGTCACCATCCTGGAGACACTCGCCGACTACGGAGCTCGCATCAAAGATCCCGAGCAATTGGGAGAACTCGTTCGCGCGGCGCTATCACGGGTTATCACGAGGCTGTACCAGGACGAGCATAACACCATTCACGTGATCACGCTCGACCCCCAAGTGGAGCAGATGTTGAAGGAAAGTGTGCAGCAGACCACTTTCGGACAGATGCTCGCGCTAGACCCGCAGGTTGCGGAGAGCCTGCTCTCGCACCTGGAGAAGCAAGCGGAGAATGCGGCGGTGTCGGGCAACACACCCGTTCTCCTGTGCTCCAGCTCAATCCGGCTGCCGCTGCGCAAGTTGGTGGAGAGGTCCATCCCGAGCCTGGCCGTGGTTGCCTATAATGAGATCGTGCCCAGAACCGAAGTGAACCCGGTGGGGCGCGTGGCCGCATGAACGAACTCAAGGTAATCGCCGATAGTCGTCTCGAAGCCGTGTTGCGCCTGAAGAGCAAGCTGGGGCCGAACGCCGTCATCGTCAGCGAGCGCAAGGCGCCCGCCCCAGGCCTGCCCGGGCTCTTGGGCAAGAAGGTGTACGAAGTGGTCGCGCGGGCGGGCGGCGACGCCGGGCCACCCGAAGAGCCCTCGCAGCCAGGCATAGATGTGGATCAGGTTCGCAGAGAGTTGGAGGACCTCCGCGAGACGGTCAACACTCTCTTCGAGAAGGGCGCGGTGCTGATGGCACCCGCGGCCCCGCCACAAGCACACAAGGCTTGGAGGGCGCTCGGCGCAGACCCAGCTGATCTCGGCGCCTACGCGGATCGCGTTCCCACTCGTGATGTGTTGGCCGGGTTGCTTGCTGTAGCGCCGGAGGAAGTCGTGGTGAGCGGAGCCCCGCGGGTGGTCGCACTGATCGGCCCGAGCGGGGCCGGCAAGACAATGACAGCCGCCAGGCTGGCCCTACGCTTCTCCGGGCAAGGGCGCGTCGGACTGCTGGGTATGGACTACAAGAAGCCAGGCGGGATGGATCAGATCCGAGCCATTACCGCAGCTTTGGGTATGCCGTTCGAGGCGGCCAACTCGCCCGAGCAGGCGGCATCGGCTTTGGCCGCGCTGCAACCATGCGACTTGGCGATAGTAGACACCTCCGCCGTGCAGCCCGGTCACGGTCTCGTGTTCGAGGAGACTCGTCTCGCACTTTCCCAGTTGGGAGCGGAGTCGGTGCTGGTGCTAAGCGCCGCGATGAAACCGAAGGATGCCTTGCGCTTCGTAGATATGACGGTGGGCGCCAATCCCAATCGCCTCGTCTACACCCACCTCGATGTCACCGCCGATTGCTCTGCCCTGCTCGCGGTGGGCGCGCGGTGGGGCCTGCCCATCCAATACGTGTCGGACGGGCCAGGCATCGAGGACATCGAACCTGCGGATGCCGAGAAGCTGGCGGAGCGCGTTCTCTCCGGCGTAATCGCCTGAAACCCCTCACCGATCCCCACGTCTCATTGGCATGTGGAGGTGTGAGATGCCGTTTCGATTCCTGTTGGTGCTTGGCTTAGTCCTTCCCGCGGTGTTTGCTATGGCGCAGGGCGGGTCCGGCAGCGTCACATTGCAGGCACAGGAACTCGATGTGCGTGCTGCGCTGCGGGCACTGTTCACGCAAACTGGGATGAACTACACAGTGGACCCGGCCGTACAGGGCTCTGTCACCATTTCAGTAAAGGACGTTCCCTTCGATACTGCCTTACGACTGGTGCTTCAACAGGTGAAGGCTGAGTACGTCGTCGAGGGCGGCGTATATGTCATTCGGCCGCGAAGCGAGGAACCGCCTCCTGTGCTAAGTGCCGAACAGCCTGCGGAGCAGCTGTTGGAGCAGCAGCCACGTGTCGAGGTGTTCACGGTGCGGCACGCCGACCCATACGTGATCATGATGCTCCTGCGGGGCGAGCAACCGATGAGCCCGGAGTGGTGGACGCTTCACAACCTAATGGGTGGTGGCATGCCGAGCTTCGGCGGATTCGGACCCGGCATAGGAGGCTACGGTCCGGGCTTCGGTGGGCAGCAGTACGGCGGTCCCGGAGGTCTAAGGCAGAGTCAGTGGGGTCCGGGATTCGGACCCGGCGGTGTACCCGGGATGGGTCCTGGAGGCATGTCGGGTAGGGGCCCAGGGGGCCTCATGGGGCCGGGCGGTAGACCCGGGGCCGGGAATGCATCGGGCGGTCCTGGTGGTGGTCGAGGCATGGGTGCGTCCGGTTCTCAGGGTGGCATCATCGAGGAAGGCACGCTGCTAGTAGATCCCGCCACTAACCGTATCATCTACATCCCACCCCGCCGATGAAAGTGTAACACATACCGAACACACTAGCCGAGTTCCACCTTTCGGCAATGCGGCAGTTTGGGCTCACGCGTGTAACTTCTCGTTCTTTCGGTCGAGGACGTTGCCCACTGATCGGGTGACAGTCCAGGGAGAAGGGGAAGATTACTCTGACAGTGCGCCGACGAATGGGAGATTGCGGTATTGTTCGTCGTGGTCGAGGCCGTAGCCTACCACGAAGCGGTCGGGGATGGTGAAGCCACAATAGTCAATTTGGACCGGCTGGACCCGACGGGTGGGCTTGTCGAGCAGCGTGCACACTCGCAGGGACGCCGGCTCGCGCTGCGACAGCACCTCCAGCAGGTAGGACAGCGTCAGTCCGGTGTCCACGATATCCTCCACGATTAGCACGTGTCGCCCCGCAAGCCCTTTGTCCACGTCCTTTAGAAGACGCACCACACCCGAGGACTTAGTATCCGTGCCGTAACTCGATGTCGCCATGAAGTCATAGGTGACACTACCACTTATCTCGCGAAGCAGGTCGGCCAGAAACACGGCTGCACCCTTCAGCACTGCCAGTAATAACAACTCTTTGCCTTCATAGTCGCGCGATATCTCCGCTCCCAGCTCGCGCACACGTGCGCGCACCTGTTCCTGCGATATCAGCACTTCGAGTCCCGGCTTGGTCTCCAATACGCTCATTCCCATTCGATGGTCGCGGGTGGCTTGGATGTCAGGTCATACAACACCCGGTTGACCCCTTTCACCTCGTTCACGATGCGGGTGGCGATCCGCTCCAGCGCGTCCCATGGCACGCGGACGGCGGCAGCGGTCATCGCATCCTCGCTGGCGACCGCACGCACTACCACTGGATTCTCGTAGGTTCGGGTGTCACCCATCACACCCACGCTGCGCACGTCGAGCAGTGCCGCATACGACTGCCACACTTGGTCCCACACACCGCTCACACGCAGCTCCTCGCGTACGATGGCATCGGCCTGCTGCAAGGTTCTCACACGCTCTGGTGTCACCTCACCCAGAATGCGCACTGCAAGCCCAGGGCCTGGGAATGGCTGCCGCTCGACAATCGTATCTGGCAGGCCCAGTTCGCGACCCACTTCCCTAACCTCGTCCTTGAAGAGCAAGCGCACCGGCTCGATCACGCCGATGCGCATCCACTCGGGCAGACCACCCACGTTGTGGTGAGACTTGATCTTGGCCGCCATAGGGTTTCCGCTCTCGATGACGTCTGGATACAGCGTGCCCTGGATGAGCCAGTCGCACTCGCCCACCTCGCGTGCCAACCGCTCGAACACGCGGATGAACTCCGCGCCGATAATCTTGCGCTTCTGCTCGGGCTCGGTCACGCCGGCGAGCGCACCCAGAAACTGCTCGCCTGCGTTCACTCGAAGGAATCGGCAGTCGTAGTGCTCGCGGAAGACCGCTTCCACCTCATCCGCCTCGTTCAGGCGCATCAGACCGTGGTCCACGAAGATGCAGGTGAGGCGGTCGTCCAGAGCGCGAGAGGCCAGTGCGGCAACCACGCACGAATCCACTCCGCCACTCACTGCACAGACGGCTCGTCCGGCGCCGACCTTCTCTCTGATTTCTGCTACGGCTTCGTCAATCAAGCGCGCAGGCGTCCAGTTCGGCTCACAGCCGCACACGTCGAGCACGAAGCGGTGGATGACCTCCTGCCCGCCCTCGGTGTGCGAGACCTCTGGATGGAACTGCACTCCGTACAGCTTCGACTCCACGTTCTCCATCGCCGCCACCGGGCAGGTGGGCGTCTGAGCGGTCACGGCGAACCCCTGTGGGGCAGCCAGCACCTGGTCGCCGTGGCTCATCCACACGCGGCGCTTGCCCTCTGGCAGAAGGCGCGATTGGGCTGCGCTCAGTTCAGCGGCGCCGAACTCACGCTCTGAAGGACTTACTTCCCCGCCCAGCGTGTGCGCCATGAGTTGGTGGCCGTAGCAGATACCGAGGACCGGGACGCCGACACTGAAGATCCCCATGTCGGGCCGCGGCGCATTCTGGGCGTACACGCTCTCGGGGCCACCGGAGAGAATCACCCCCCGTGCGCCTCGCTCTCGGATGCCTGATGGAGCCGTGGAGAAGGGAACGATCTCGGAGAACACGCGACACTCGCGAACGCGCCGGGCGATGAGTTGGGTGTACTGACCGCCGAAATCCAGGACCGCAATGCCTGCAGGGCGGGTGTCGCTCATGGGTTGCGCCTATGATAGCCGACGCCGACGCCGGAATGCAAAGCTCTACAGGGTCGAAATGGCGGCTCGTAGGGTTGCTGCAATCACTCCCATGGACTGCTTCATTTGCTGATACACCTGCGAATGGTCCACCGGAGCTGTTCCGACTCCAGACGCGAGGTTGGTCACAGCGCAGATCAGGGCGTAGCGGATACCGGTCTCCCGCATGACGATGGCCTCGGTGCCTGCGGTCATGCCGACTACGTCGCCTCCCAGAAGGCGCATCATCCGAACCTCGGCGGGGCTCTCGAAGCGCGGACCGTTCGCGTTCACGTACACGGCTTCGCGCTTCGCCTCCGACGGGCAGGCATCCAACAACCGCGTGCGTAGGTCCTCGTCGAAGGGGTGAGTGAAGTCGGTGTGCACCACCTCGTCCTCGTGCACGGTGAGGTTGCGACCGGAGAGGTCCAGCAGGTCGTGGGGAACGGCGATTGTTTGTGCTGGCCAGTCGTCACGGAGACTGCCCACAGCAGCAGTGGCGAAGCACCTCTCGCATCCGAGCACGCGCAGTGCTTCGGCGTTGGCGCGATAGTTGATTCGGTGCGGAGGGACTCGGTGCCCGGCCCCGTGGCGAGCCAGCAGCAGGACCGGCGAGCCATCGAGATCGGCGTGCGCGAGCTTCGCATCACCGAATCGCGTGGGAACGGCGATGTCCTCGGCGTGACCCAGGCCGAGAGCCGATGCGCCCGTGCCGACGATGATAGCCGCTTTCCACTCGCTCATGATATGCCCATCGTACCTTCGCCATGGCAGGTATAACGAGGCCGAAGATGACTGAGCATCCCCCTCTTACCGTGCAGCAGGTGATGCGGGTACACGTGCCCACACTGCACCCGGGCTCGGTGCTGCGCGACGCTCTCGACAAGATCCACCTCTACCAGGTGACCGCTTTGCCCGTGGTGGACGACGACCGGAGGGTGGTCGGGATCGTGAGCCGATCGGAGGTGCTGCTTCACGCGTTGGAGGGTGCGCCGGCGTCGCTTGCGGAAGGAGCTGCGTCGCGCGCGGAGGACCCCGTCGCGGGCTGGATGTCGCCGGTGACCGTATGCGCGGAGCCTGGTGAGCCGGCATCCGCCGCGGGGCTACGCATGCTCGGTGCAGCGACGGAGACCGTGCCCGTGGTCAGCGAGGGGCGCATGGTGGGCACCCTGTGTCTGCTGGATATCCTCCAGGCGATGCTCGCCGAACCGTCACTGCGCCCATAGCTTTGCGTCCGCCCAGTTCGCGTGGTCGAAGCCGATGCCATCGCCGCCGTTCCGCACGATGAGCCGAAGGTCGTCCACGCCGTACACATCCAGGTCTACAGGCTTGGCAGCTTCACCGCCACGCATCACACCCGAATCGAACAGCGTCTTGCCGTCAGCGATCACGAGGAACTGCACCGTCCCCTTCCCTTCTGCCGCGTCGTCCACCCCGACTTGCGCCGTGAACTTAGAGTAAAGACGATATAGGCGGAAGCGCAGCTCGGACTCGGCGTGCGTGCCGATACCGCGTGCGAAGGTCTGCCCGGCGATGGATATCTGCTTACCCGTGACCGAGCGTCCTCGTTGCGGCGTTCCCCATCCCTGATGGAGCGCGCGGAATGGAAGCGTGTCGGCCCATGCATCACTGGGGCGTCTGGTGCGTGTCGTAACGGCACTGGCGAGCACGGTGAGCCGGCCGTCCAGCGGGTCGGGCACGAAGAGCCGATACTCATACGGCCTGTCCGGCTCCACGTCACGATCCACGAACTCCCGCCCCTCGACGATGCCCAGCAGCACGCCGTTGCGCACCAAGTATGCCTTGCCGGTGCCCTCCGCCCACGCAAGAGTCACGGCAAAGGCGTCCGGAGTGGCGGAGAGTCTTTCGATGGGCTGCAGCGGAGGCGGGGCCTCCCGGGGACCGAAGCGCACGAGCCACGGTATTCGTTCGCCCGTCTTGCCGCGCACGATGAGGCGGGCCATTCCTAGCGTTGCGGGAAGGTCTTCGGCGGGCCGGCCTGCAACTTCCTTGGCCAGAACGGGTCGCCCGTCGGTCCACAGGACTATCGAGATGGGATCCCCCTCTTTAGCGACTTGTACGGTCCCGGACAACGTATTGGTAGCCGCGTCCCATCGCACACCGCTGAGCGCAGAGATGTCCCCCACGACGTGGCGACCGATGCCTACCACGTCCGGTTGTTGTCGCAGCGGGCGAAGCACGAGAACGCGGCAAGATCCTGGTGGGAGGTCGAACACGATCCCGTGCCGCACAGGCCCCAGCGGGCGATCCTCCCAAAAGGAGTATGCGAGATAGGCCTCGGCTTCGAGCCCCAAATCGGCGAAGTCAACCACTACTTTGGAAGGCTCGGCTTCCCAGTTGAATGCGGCGACCACGTCGTACTGTGAGCCGTTATGGGCCACTTTCAGGTCCCAGATATGCGGCCTATTCGAATAGGGGAAAAGGTCCAGGGGGCGGACCCGATGCGCCGGCAGCACCGCTTTCACCACCTCCACGCGCTCACGCGTCAGGGCATACAGCCTCTCACTCAGCATGAGATGCTGGCCGGTGATCGCATACAGGGTGGCCCACAGACGGGCTTGGTGTAGCGTCAGCGGTTCGTCCACCAGCAGACAGTCCGGGTCACACCACCACGCCGTCCCGTGCAGGAAGTACCAGCGCATGGTGGCATCCAACGCCGGGCTGAACCCTTGCCACGCGGGCGCCACGTCGGCTCCGGTGCGGCAGCCGTCCATGTAGCCGATCCCTTGCAGCGGGGTGCCGTAGCATCCGAGTAGGAACCGCTCCTTGCCTATGGCCTTGCGAATGACTTCCAGCGACATCCGATACGGCTCGTCGGGGTGGCTACCCGGTCTGGCCAATCGCGCGGCGTGCTCGCGATACAGGTCAGCCACCACGGGCTGGCCATCTATCTTGTAGTAGAGAAAGCCTGCATCGTTGAAGCCACGGAACAAGTCCGCGAAGTAGTTCAGAACGGCCGGTTGCGAGACATCCACCAGGTACTTTCCTGCCCAGCCAGGGTCAACGTACTCTCCGCGCTCGTTGCGAACGAACCAGTCTGGATGCTGCGCTACGAAGGCTTCCGACGAGTGCGTGTGAGGGATTAGCCAGAGGCCAGGAAGAAGGCCCAGGGCTCGTATCTCCCGACACATTTCGGACATGGAGCGGGGCCACTTCTTGGGGTCGAGCGTGGCCCAGTCGCGGCCCCCACCGTTGGGGTAATCCTGAAAGCCGTCGTCGAGCTGAATCCATTTCAGTCCGTAGGGTTTCAGATGCTCGGCGGCCCAGCGCGCGTTGCGAAGCATCTCCTCTTCGGAGATGTCTAGGTAGTAGCGATACCAACTGCACCACCCCGTCTGCGGCTCCTGGAAGTGGGACCAATCCATTGCAGCGTAGTGCTCCACCCCCTGCGTGCGGCGCATCCAGTCGCGGTGCACGTCTACAACGAGACGGGTGCGTGACGGGTCCATCGTTGCTACGAGCGCATCGGTATCGGCGTGTCGCCCACCACCCACCGTTGCGCTGCCAGTCAACTCGATTGCTACGTCCGACCTCGGGCAGAAGAGGGCGTTCGTCAACGGCGTGGTAGCCGGGCCCAATGCCGTTATGACCACATCGGGGTTGCGCCCGGGTCGCAGTCGGCAGGCGAACGGAGCCCAGCGCCCCGTGATCGAAGAGGGCGCACTGAGCGACACGAAGACGCGAATGAAGTATGAGCCCTGATATCGGAGTTCATACTGCTCCGGGGTGATTCGCTTGGCCTCGAGCGTGAGATGGAGCCGGCCGTCGAGGGAGCGGAACTCTCGCTTGCCTGGCATTGGGGCGGCAGAGGCGGGGGAAAGCAACGTCCCAGCTATCGTCTCCACGCGCTCGATGGACAGCCTGGCCCCGCCACCCAGATCGAGCGGCACGCGGGCATCCGTGCCCGTTGCGGCTAGCAGGCAGCTCATCGTGAAGAGCCCCACCACGAGTAACCGCATCACCATGATCAGGACACCTCCACCAATCCCCAGCGCATGCGCGCTGCGGTCAGGTGCACCGAGGCCTCGCGCAGCTCCGGCGAGTCACCATCCGCCACCAGGCGGATGGCTTCGTCCCGGGCTTCCTCTAGGATCGCTCTGTCCGCCACCAGGTCGGCAACCTGGAAGTCGGGTAATCCCGCTTGCTTGGTTCCATAGATCTCGCCCGGGCCGCGGATACGAAGGTCCTCCTCGGCGATCCTGAAGCCGTCGTTGGTCTGCGTCATGATGCTCATGCGCTCTTCGGTGGTGTTGTCGGTGGCATCCGCGATTAGAACACAGTATGCCTGCTGCGACGAGCGGCCAACCCGTCCTCTTAGCTGATGAAGCTGCGCGAGCCCGAACCGCTGCGCATCTTCGATGACCATCACGCCTGCATTCGGTACATCCACTCCCACCTCGATGACCGAGGTCGCGACGAGGATGTCCAACTCCTTGTCGCGGAAGCTGGTCATCACCTTGTCCTTCTCCTCGCCTCGCATCTGCCCGTGCAGAAGGCCGACGCGCAGATCCGGGAAGACAGTAGTGGACAGCCGCTCGTACAACTCCTTCGCGGCACGCACTTGCAAGCGCTCGGACTCGGTGATCAGAGGGCACACGATGAACGCCTGCCGCCCCTGCTCTACGAGTTGACGCACGCCTTCATACACAGCGCTCCGCTCTGCCACCCGTTTCCAGTGCGTCTTCACAGGGCGACGGCCGGGAGGCAGCTGGTCGATCACCGACACGGCAAGGTCGCCATACAGCGTCATGGTCAGCGTCCGTGGAATGGGGGTCGCAGTCATGACGAGCACGTCGGCGGCGATGCCCTTTTGTATTAGTGCGGCGCGCTGCATCACGCCGAAACGGTGTTGCTCGTCTATGATCACTAGGCCGAGTTTGCGGAACTCGACGCTTTCCTGGATCAGAGCATGAGTACCCACCCCGAGGTGCGCTTCACCTTTGACAAGCCGCTGGCGCGCCGCCTCCTTCTTCTTGGGAGTCAGTCTTCCCACCAGGAGCTCGACATTCACTCCCGCTGGCGCCAACAGGTCCCGCAGGAGCCTTCCGTGCTGCTCGGCCAGGATCTCTGTCGGCGCCATAAGAGCGCACTGGTAGCCACACCGGGCTGCCGCGATGATGGCACACGCTGCGACCGCTGTCTTGCCGGAGCCGACGTCGCCCTGCAGGAGGCGATTCATCGGACGGGGCCGCCGCATGTCTGCGCAGATCTCCTCGATAACCCGCTTTTGTGCGGCAGTGAGTTCGAAGGGCATGTAGCCCCTCACCTGGTTCACGAAGTCGGGCGGTATGTCGAAGGCGATGCCTGTCCTCTGGGCGGCTTCGGCACGGCGTAGTGCGAGGACGAGCTGCAGGAAGAAGAACTCCTCGAAAGCGAGACGCCGCCTGGCCCGCTGGAAGTGCTCCTCGCTATCAGGAAAGTGGGCTTGCCGGATGGCCCACGCTATCGGAGCGAGCGAGCGCCGCTTTCTCACCGACGCGGGCAGGACCTCGGGCAGTACGCCCGCGTGATGGGTAACGGCGTTGTGCATGATGGTGCGCAGGCGTTTCTGAGCAAGCCCTTCGGTCAGGCCGTAGATCGGCACGAGCCGCCCCGCCCCTAGTTGGTCTCCTTCGGCGTCCACCTCCTCCCACTCCGGTGAGTTGAACTCGAGGCCCCATCTCCCCTCTTGCGGTATGCCATAGACGATGATCTCGCCCTTGATTCTTGCGAGTCGGTCGCGAAGGTACGGCTGGTTGAAGAAGGTGAGACCGATGTAACCGCTTCCGTCGTCCAAATAAGCCTTCGTCAGCGTCATCCCAGACCGCACGCGCTGGTTCTCGGCCCCCTCCACGCGGCCCTTGACAGTGACCGGTGTACCCGGCTGAACGTCAATGATGCGCGTGAAATGCGAACGGTCCTCGTGACGCTTCGGGAGGTTGTACAGCAGGTCGCGCAGGGTGCGGATACCCAGCTTGTTCAGTTTCTCGGCAACGGTCGGCCCGACGCCCTTCACGTACATGACGTCGGAATCCGGGGTGTAGACGGAGCGTGAGGTTTGGCGAGTCTCCATGGTACGATCGGCACGGTGCCGTTTCGTGAATTCCAGCAATCGGGTCTGCCTCCTGCGAGACCGAGCAAGTGCAGCGGCATTATTCGGCCGAAATCAGGTTACAATGGAATACGTGAACGGCCTTCCGGTGAGTCATCTAGTCCGCAATGAATAGCCTGCAACTCGCGCTCGCGCCGTTTGGCGTCTTGCTCAAATTCATAGCGATAGGCCCCGCCGGGGCACTACGCAGCAACTTATCGCCCACCACTGGAAGTTCGGCGGCAGGAAGAGGGTCGGAGAGTTCTTTCCCCGTGGTCACCCGGACTAACCCTAATCCTCCGCACCGTGTCTTCAACCGCCCGCGCGACTGGACAGATAGCGAGTTGGTAGCCCGCCTTCGATTGGGAGATTCGGATGCAGGCGGCGAGATGGTACGGAGATTCGGGTTCCTGGTCCGCTACCTGTGCTCGGGGCGGTCCGCGGGCATAATGGACTCGGACGACCTGGAGCAGGAGGCATGGGTACGCCTCACGGCCAATGGCTGGGAGGCGGTGTGCGCTTGGGAGGGACGTTGTCCGTTATCCGCATACCTCTCCGTCGTCACCACCCGTGTGCTCCGTCTCATCAGAGAGCAAGAACGAAAGCACATAGAGAGGGCGGAGCCTCTGGATGCGGCCGAGAATGTCGCGGTTCCCACGGGGTTGTCTTCGGAGGACCGCGCGGCAGTGCGACTGTGCATGCGCAAGCTGCCGGAGTGCCAACGCCTTGCGATCAGCCTCCGCTTCTTCGACGCTTTGAGCCACAGCGACATCGCGGGACTGTTGGGTATCTCGGTGGGTACCAGCAGGAAACGGGTGTTCGACGGCCTGCGTAGACTCGAGCGCCTCCTGGGCGATTCCTATCCGCATCTTCTGGCCACATACGGTGTGAGCAGTTGATCACCGAATACGCAGAGAGGACCGGCTGATCATGCGTCTGTTTCGCCGCAAGAAGGACGTGCTCGACGACCTGGAGCGTCTCGTTGCGGGCGAGATGTCGCGTGAGGAAGCCGCTCGAATGGCGTTGCTCCTAACGCGTTCCGAGGAAGCCCAAGCCGCGGTTGCGCGGCTGAAGGTCGACGTGGATCTGATTCGCGCGGCGGGACAGGAGGTTGCCGCCACCGAGCACATGAGCAGCAATGAGATGGCAGAGTACATCGCAGGCGAGGGCACAGCGGTCGAACGCGGGCGACGCGAGGCGCACCTGGCCGATTGCCCCGAGTGCCGCGCCACGTTCGTTCGTGCTACCGCCGCGTACTCGGTCTACGAGGCGGAGGTCAGCACCCACGTCGGTTTTGGATGGAACTTGCGACGGTGGCTCAGGCCGGTGCTGCTCGCCTTGGTGCCCGGCGCGTGCCTGGGGCTCTACGTTCTGGGCTACTTCTTAAAGCCGTACGACCCGGCGTGGGTGCACGGCATCACCAACAACCCTTGGGTCCAGATCATCGGTGCGGGTTCCGGCATCTACGCGATCATTGTGCTGTCGAGGAACCGGTATTGAGCACAATGGTTGCCGCTTGCACTCTGACGCTGGGAGGCGACGCCGATCGTGGGAGGGAAAGGCGTTGAGGTACGCGGTTTTCGGCGTCACTACCATACTGACTGCGATGCTGGTGGTTTTCGCCTGGATAGCCGTCTTCTCCCGGCACCCTTGGGCTGCCCTCCCGAAGACCAGCACCAGACTGCTCAAGTCGATCCCAGCCGACACTCGCGCGTTGGCGGAACACTCCTTTGTAGGCTTCCTCCAATCCGGCAAGCTGGAACACTGGGTGCGAGTAAGCTGTGCTACGGGGGAGCGCAGCGTGCGTACTGCCGACGAGACACTAACGTCTCCGCAGCCGGTTCGCTTGGAGGTGACTCTGGCGGACGGGTCCGGCTCACCAACCTTCGCCGGATGGGTGGACCCGAGGACGGGATATCTGCATCTGTACATCGAGCAGGCGTCGTCGCAGTTCTCGAAGTTCCGCAGAGTCGAAGGTCGAGTCGCCGGCCCCGCTTTGGTTAACGGAGTTCCCACTTTGTACCTCGAAGCGAGTCCCATTTCGATATCAGAAGCCGCCGATGACGAGACGAACCGCTGGGTGGGACACCTCGTGGTCCAGGAGTCGCTGTGAACCGCAAGATACAAGGGTTCTTGGTGTTTAGTGCGGCAACTGCTGTAGTAGCTGTAGCCGTCGGCCTCGGGCTGCGATCGCTGATCATGCACCGGATGCTGGGAGACATTCCTTCGGCGTCTGCAGAGGGAGTTTCGGCCTTGCACTTCTTGGCATCCGCTGCGCCGCGGTGGGTTTACAGCGGGACACTTGGCGGAGTAAGCGGCCCATCCGACTGGATGTCTGTGAGCTTCCCCGAAGCCGGCACACCTCGCGTTGCTATCACCGTCCTACTGAGCCGAGGTGAGGGAGCCGTCAACCTGCTCGGGCTGGTGGATGGCGGAACGGGCAGGTTTCAGGCCGGAATGGCAGCTACTAGCGTTGGCTTTCCGCTGTTCGAGAAGCTATCGGGAGTGGTGAAGGGACCCGCCATTGTTGATGGGGTGCCAGCAGTGTGGATCGAGGCGGAGAGCAAGCCCCGTCCGGGTGCACGAGACAGTCAGCCGAGAAGGTGGTCCGGAGTGCTCTTCGCCGAGGGGTTTGGTCATTAGGTTGCTCGTTCCCTTCCTGATCGCTTCAGTTTTGGTCGCCGTGCTAGTCACGATCTCCATGCTTTGGTTCGTGCAATCGGTGGGTACTCGAGATCTGCCGGAGATGACGGCTGCGGGCCTAGCGAGGGCGGACTTCTCGTTGACCGCCTTTCGCGAGTACTCCTACGAGGGCGAGTTCGAATGGTCTGGTGGCCATGACACGGTCTTGCTAGTGCCGGCAGGACATGGCCTTCGATTGCAGATTCGGCTTGCCCCTTCCGGAAAACCGAGTTCGCTGTTCGGGTCGCTGGCCACTGGTACCGGTGCGTTCGGCGCAGGACCACACTACGACAGCGAATCGCACAGCGGCACATATCGTGTTGATGGGCGGATCCGGGGCCCGGCACTCGTGGACAGGATACCCACGGTCCATCTGGAAGCGACCGTCCGGACAGTGTTCCCGCGGGCAGCAAGTAACGAGGGGCCTATCATCCGTCGGTGGTCTGGTCTGTTGCGCGCGACCGGCCGGACGCGGCTCTGATCCCGCCATGTCTCCACCGCGAGCGGTGTAGACATCCGATACCGCCGTCGTGCTGGCACCAATAGCCTTCACCGCAAGCGGCAGAAGCATCAATGGGGGGGATGAGAGCGCGCCGCCGTGAGTGCCGGCACGGCGGCGCGATGCGTGAGGTTATACGGGAAGGATCAAGTCTCGATCGTGCGTCCCACCAGCTTCGCCATCTCGGGCACGAAGCTGCGACGCCAAATCCTGTAGTACAACACCTCTTCTTTGTTTCGGAGCGGGTCCGCCCACGGGATCATCCGTTCTTCGTCGAACTCTCGGTCGCTGATCTCCTTCTCGGCATAGCCCTTCAGCACTGCTGCCACTCCAGCCGCAGCGTCCATCGGCGCTCTCGGCTGGCGCAGAATGCGGTTGGGTAGTACGTCACCGTAAGCATGTCGCAGGATCCATTTGGTCTCGCCGTTCGCCCCTGCCTTCATCCAGTCCGGGATGGAGAACGCGAGTGCGACCACCCGTCGGTCCAGGAAAGGCACTCGCGTCTCCAGCCCATGCGCCGCAGTCATCCTGTCCATCCTCTGGAGCACGGTATTGTGGAGCCCGGAAGTAAGGCGCCACATCACCACGCTGCGCTCCGAGGGAGGCAACTCCCTCAGGCGCTCATAGCCCCCGAAGATCTCGTCAGCGCCGTCACCACTCAGAACGGAGGAGACATGCTTACAGGCCTCTTCGGCCAGGAAGTGGTTGCAGACGGCCGACCGAACGGTCTGCGCGTCGAATGACTCGAGCAGGTAGATGACCCTAGGCAGTACCTCGATCACCTCGTCAGAACGAATCGTCCGATGCCGGTGATCGGTATCCAGTTCCTCGGCGGCTTCGGTGGCGGCCCGCGAGACGTGGCTGCCTCTCATGCCGACCGAGAAGGTGTCCACCTTGCCGTGGGCTTGTCGCATTACCCACGCCAAGATGCAGCTATCGAGACCGCCCGAGAGGAACACACCGACAGGCTGGTCCGAGAAGTCACGTTTGCCGACAGCCGTCTCGACCTCCAACCGTATGCGAAGCGCGGCCTGGCCGATAGACATGTCGCGCCCCTGTGGGACGGGCAATTGATAGAACCTGCCGGTGCCGAGCTTCGAGTGGAAGTAACAGCCGGGCGGGAACTCTCGGAAGTCGGTGCACATCTTGCCGAACGCTTTGAGTTCTGACGCGAAGATGCGCCCCTCATCGCGAGTAGCGTAGTATAAAGGCTTCACGCCGATGGGGTCCCTTGCGACAAAGAAGTGCTCGCCGTCGGCCATGACGAAGGCGAACTGCCCGTCCAGCTCGTTCACGCAGTCCACACCCTTTACCTCGAAGAGGCGGATGAGGGTCTCGGTGTCACTGTCCGTCTCCCACGGGCTGCCTAGTTTTCGCCGGAGTTGCTCGCCGTTGAACAATCTCCCGGTGAAAGCAACCATTCGCTTGCCATCAGCACTGACGATAGGAGCCGCGGTTCGACGACGGTCCAGGACCGAGCTGATGCGCTGGCCGATAATCATGCGAGCCTGTTGGAGCACGCTGGAACCGTCCGGCCCTCGATGCCGGATTCGCGACAGCATCTTGGATACTGACTTCGCATCCCCGACCGAGATTGTGCAGACGATACCGCTCACGACCAACCGTCCTTTGCGCCGACCCTTTGTCGAGTCGAGAGAACGAAGCTGAGACGATCTAACGGAGCTTCGGGACCGTAGTCGGCTCGAGGCTCTCCTGCTTCGTCTGCGAGGTTAGCTGTCGGGTTCGGGCCAGAAGTACCCTTCCCGGCTATGCCGGGATACACCCCATCAATGGGTCCCCCGCTTCCCGCCATGCGGGAACTCGACGTGAGCCCGGAGGCGAACCGTAGTTCGCGTCCAGGCCAAGTATACCCCTGCGGTATCGGGTAGGAAAGCCTCGGATACAGGAATCGGTCTCGGGACCGGGACTAAGGGGTAATCCTCGCATTTGTGCGGTGGGAGCTCTGCTCGGCGGCTGCTCAGACGGGGCGATCGAGGCGAATTGGGTATCATCTCGGTTGCGCCTCCGTAGCTCAGTGGATAGAGCGCTTCCGTCCTAAGGAAGGCGTCGGGGGTTCGATTCCCTCCGGGGGCGCCAGTGCGTCGCTCCTCGGCGGCGCTTTCCCTTTGGGACTTGCGACGTTGGACAGTCGCGGAGAGGTCGCATAGTGGTCTAGTGCGCCGCACTCGAAATGCGGTGAGGTCTTTCGGCCTCCGTGGGTTCGAATCCCACCCTCTCCGCCATAGGATTACCGACGTCACGGGCGTTGCTAACGTAGAGTGCTCTGGGAATGCATGAGTACGTATTCCGACTTGCTCCGCTGGACCTGGCGACATACTTTTGGGTAGCCGTCTGCGCACTCGGTGCTGCGTGGCCCTTTGCAATCTGGCGCCTGCTGCCGCTGGCGCGGCGTGCGATACAGGCTCGACAGCTTGGTGTGGCGATCGCAGCGTGGGCCCTCAGTGTGTGCCCGCTTCTTCTGACGCCGACGGTCCAGACGAGGCTGCACGAGCAGTCGCTGACGATTCGGGTCGGGGCTACGGAGGTAGTGGAGAGCTCATTGCTCGGCACACATGCGATCTCTCTGGGCGGTCAGCTCGATGTGACGCGGAACGAGGATAACATCGTGCTCTCGGACGGACGCGACCGCATCACCCTGCCCGCAGGCCGCCGCTGGCGTTTGCAGTACCCGTTCATGAACACCGAGGAGTTAGTGGCGGAAATCCTCGCTCGCGCGGCAGACAGAACGTGATATAGCCGTCACGGCCAGGCAATCTCCGGCTGGACGCCGGTGCTACGGGAGGACCCGCACGCGGACGTTGCGGAACTGGACCGGGTAGCCGTGGTCCTGGAACGCGAAGTGGCCCTTCTTCGCCCGGTTCCACATCTTGACGCTCTCTTCCAGCGGGTGGTTCACCGCAGCGTCATCCAGATTCACGTTCATCACCCGCAGGCCGTTCTGAGTGACGGTGAGCTGACGGCCCACGCACCTGATGAACACCTCGTTCCATTCCCACGCGGGCTTGCTCGGGTTCATGGTGGGGGCTATGGCATCGTAGAGGGAAGCGGTGCCGTGCTTGCTCGGTGGTTGGCCGTGGTCATCCAGAATCTGGATTTCGTGGCCGGTGAAGGCCGGATTGCCCTCGAGAGTTGCACGAAACGATGCGCCGCTGTTGCCGCCTTTGCTGATTCGGTACTCGAAACGAAACTCGAAGTCCTCGAACTCCTCCTTGCTCATCAGCCAGCCGCCGCTGCCGCCTTTACAGTCGATCACCCCGTCCTTCGCCTGCCACTGGTCACCCGGGACGATCCAGTTCGAGAGGTCCTTCCCGTTGAACAGGTCTCGGAATCCCCACTCGACCTTGTCCAGGGCACCCGGTGAAGGCGTGCGACCTGCCACCCAGTACAGCCCGTTCACGACCAGTTTTTGAAAAGACTCGTTGGTCCATGCCGGCATCCCGTGACCCAGGTTCGTGTAGAACACGCGGCCCTTCCCTTGCTGCTGGATCCACGCCGCGGGCTCGTTGTCCTCGGCGCGGTATGCCAGGGGCTGGATGAAGGACTTCTTGTGAATGTCGTTGACGTACGTCTCGTCGGTAATGGTGAAGTCCCCGAGGCCTGCGACGATCTCGGGCACAGGACCGCCACGCTTGATGTTCACCTTGTACGTCCCGGCACCGTGGCTGACGAAGCGCCCCCCAAGCAGTTGCCAGAACTTGTCGCTGTTCTTGAAGGAGTCGGATGCGCTGTGGATGCCCGCAAGGCCCTTGCCGTTGTCCACGAAGTTCCAGAGACCCGTCTCCTCCTCTTTGGTAAGGTCGCCGCCCGTCGTGTACAAGAGGACGACGTCGTAGGGCGAGAGTTTCGCGAGGAGGCTCTTGTCGGAAGAGAGCGTCACCTCGAAGTCACCCGTTGCGTTCAGCGCCCTGAGCAGCACGGGCGGCAAGGTCTCGTGTTCGTGGATGGTCCAGCCGCTGAGGAACAGCACCTTGATCTTTGCGGTCGGCCCCCCTGAAGAAGCGACGGTACCGAGAATAGCCAAGGTTCCGATCAGTGCAAACATGCTCTCCACCTCCTCGAAGTAGGTTCGTCAGCACCTGCTCCGAAGTTCCCCTCGACCGCCTGCGATCCCTTCCGGTGCCTATGATCTGCTACCTGGCGGTGCTTGTTTGGTCGGACCATGTCGTGCCTGGGATACCCCTCCCGGAGCCGGGTGGCCTCGCCGCAGCTGCGTTCGGCGTGCTCATGGTGGCCCTGCGCCGCCGGAGATGTCGAGCCCCGTGATCCCGGCGTCCCGCCGGACCGTCCACGTTTTGTCGCGACCTCGTAGTTCCGGCGCCCTCGACGGCCGAGAACAACTGCCGGGGCTGCAAACCAACGTTCGTCCCGCCGGGCGATGGGCCGGGCTCTTGGAGCTGCAGCATACGGTGAGGTGGTGCTGCAGCGGGCCGTCGCCGGCCAGGGCATGTAACACGGTGAGGCCAAGCCCGGTGGCAGTCGCAGCAAGCCCCCCGTCAGTCTCACGCGGAGCCCGCAGAGATCCGCAGAGAGATTCCCGCGCTGCAGCGCCCGACTAGAGGTGTGGACGATGTGTCCCAACACGCCTGCCGCGAGGTCTCCAGTCTGCGCAGACGCACGGGGAGCCGGGGCTCACAAACAACGAAGGGCGGCATGGTGCCGCCCCAAACTTCAGACAGATCTCCTCAGGCGGCGCTCTTCGATGCAGCCGAAGAGGGTTTGGGCCGGGCAACCACGGAAGCAATCGCCTCCTTGGGCAACTCGGACTGCCGCCGATGGTTCTCCATCGCACGCCCGATGGCACGCGCGATGCGAGCTTGGAAATGCGAGTACTGGCTGGCCCAACGATCCGGCTCGCACTCCTCCTTGCCGAGCCAATCGCGGCCTCGCGCGGCGTAGCTAGCAACCTCGTCCATCAGCATTGCAAGCCGCGCCTCGCGATCGAGTTTCAGGACCACCACCGCTTGGTCTCCAAAGACCGCTCCTTTTCCGTTCTTAGGAATCGGTGCAACGAAATAACCTCGGCTGCTGCAATAGTATAGGGCGCGATCCCCTTGCGGGTCTATGTGCGCCAGCTGGTCCTGCAGCCATCGTTCGTAGGCCATCATCTCCTCCACACCTAGTTGACAAGCCCGGAGCCATCCCCTGCGCCGGATGAGCCACGATTCGATTATCAGTTCGCAGGTCGCTTCTGCCGGGCCGTGATGCAATCCGGCTTACGCAACGCAGTCGAATCTGTGTTCGAATACTTAGTCGTGCTAAGGCCGTAGGTCGGTACCCGCTTGCTGAGCGGGTCGGAAAGATAGGCCGTACCTCGTCGGCCGAGGCGGGCGACGCCGCCCCGGTAATCCTAGAAGGGATTGTAGCGATTTGCTCGCTTCCTGTCAAGCAAATACGCTTGGTAGCGCCCAGGATTCTCCCGAGATGCCGGTTAGTCGAGGCGGATTGCTCGGGTAGCTTCGTAGCGCCGCCCGTACACGTTCGTGACCCGCACGTCCACGAAGTTCATACCCCTCTTCAGGCCCGCAGGCAGCTTCCCTACCCACAGGTGCGGGGACTTCATTGGACGCGGCAGTTTCTTGAACGTCAGGCCCTGAATCGCCGCCTCGGCCTCGACAGCGGCAACGTAAGCGGGGTCCTCCAACAGGGCCTTCTCCAGCTTGACCCACTCCCCACCGCCGCATCGCATCTCCACCACGCAGCGCTCGGAGCCGTTGAACACGTTGACGTACACGTTCGTACCTGCCGCATCGGCCAGCGCCACGCTTTCTGGAAGTTGGATGTGCATTTGGTAGGCTGCGGGGCGCCGCGCCGCCTTGAAATCGAGGGAGACGCTATCTCTGGCGACGTGCAGGATCGAATAGCCATTGGGTGCGCCGTCTCGCATCGTCGTGTGCGGGATGCCGGTGATGTCTGGAACGCCGCTCCACCAGGAACCCGACACCGTGGCGCACACGACGTGGTGATGGGGTTCTTTGCCTCGCCATCCTAGGCTCTCGCCGATGAAACGGTGCTCGGCATAGTGCTCATGTCCTGAGAATGACCATACCTTGGGTCTCTCCTGAAGCACTCGGAAGAGTTGGATGCGCTCCGCTTCAGGCAGTGAAGTGATCGGGATGTGCATAAGCACCACGACGACTCGGTCTTTGGGCACCATCGCAAGGTCTCGCTCGATCCAGGCGACCTGCTCAGCCCCGAGCCCGGCCTTGTAGTACCCGTTCTGCGACCCCACCCAGTTAATGTCATCCAGAACCAAGAAGTGCGTGCGACCATAGTCGAAGGAATAGTAATTAGGGCCGAATAGCCGCTCGAACGTCTCGTCCGAGTACTTGTCCTCGTTGGCATCCTGGTTCGTGTCGTGATTGCCGATGACGTAGTACCATGGAATGCCGACTCGCCCTATGGCCTGAACGACGGGCGTAAGAAGATTCAGCCTATCGAAGACGATGTCTCCGAGTGTCACTCCGAACGCCGCATCCGTGCCGACCAGTTCCGCTACCACGTCGTTCGCCACGTATCCTACTTCAGTCTCGGAGAGTGGTTGTGTATCAGCAAACAGAATCACCTTGAATTGGTCGCTCTCCTTGCGAGGACGCAGGGGGAAGTCTATCGAGCGCGGGAGAGGGCCTGTCGGTGACACGCCTGGGTAGCGAGACTTCGTGGAGCCGTTCGGCTTGTGCGTGTAGTAGAAGCGCGGCACTCCGTTCTCGTCGGTAGGGGTAGCCCAGCCGCTCGGCTTGACGACGAAAAACGTGGTGTCGTCGGCAGCCGGGAGCTTCCAAGCCCCGCTCCTGTCCGTTTTCACCACTTCGCGCTGGTTGGATACGACGATGCCTGCGAGGCCCTCCTCGCCTGCATCGCGCCTGCCGTTGCCATTGCGATCGTGGAACACGAAACCGGCTGCGGTGGCTTGCGCCAAGCCCTGGAGTGTGAACGCGAGCAGCAGGAACAGAACTGGGAACACGCGGCGCTCGATGAGACCTGTCATGACGACAATTGTAGCCCCTAACTGCCGGACCGGTTTGCCCCGCACGCGCAAGGACCCAAATAGCGGGCCGGCGAATCGAGAGGTCGGCGCAGCGACGTCAGTGCGCCGGCGAAGGAGTGTGCACGGATGAGAAGGATTTCGTGGTTTGGGCTTCTGGTGCTCGTTATCGCCATCGGCGCTGGGTGTGCAAAGCCGGCAGGCGACACGGGCACGACTCAGCAACCGGGCGGCGACCAAGACGACGCGATGCAGGTGATCCAAGCCGGCAACATCACCATTCTGGGGACACGCACGGACCTCACCGACCGTGCCCGGGCAAAGCAGAACGTGGAAGACACGCTGGCCAGCCACAAGGACATCGGCTGCTTGGTCGGGCTATGGAGCTACAACGGGCCTGCGATCCTTTCGGCGGTCAAAGACGCTGGGCTCGGTGGCAAGGTGCCCATCGTGTGCTTCGACGAAGAGGACGACACGCTGCAGGGCGTGCTGGACGGGCACATCCACGCGACCGTGGTGCAGCAGCCGTTCGAGTTTGGTTATCGGTCGGTCAAGGTACTTGCGGCCCTGGCACAGGGTGACAAGTCGGTCATTCCACCGAGCAAGAACATCATCGTGCCGGTGCAGGTGATCCGAAAGGACAACGCTCAGGCCTTCCGGGACAACCTGAAGAAGCTGCGCGCGGAAGCGGATAGGCCTGCTCCGCCGGGCGACGGGAAGATCAAGCTCGCCTTCGTCACCAACAACCCCTCGGACTTCTGGAAGATCGCGCATGCGGGCGTTCGGAAAGCGGAGGCAGAGCTTGGCATCGGCGTGGAGTTTCTCACCCCCGCCGAAGGTGTTGCGGACCAGCAGCGGATGGTCGAGGCGCTGATCGCGAAGCGTGTCAGTGGCATGGCCATCAGCCCGAACGATCCGGAGAACCAGGTGGAGATGATCAACCGCGCGTGCGAAGTGATGAACGTGATTTGTCACGACAGTGACGCACCCAAGAGCAATCGCCTGTGCTACATAGGGACCCATAACTACTTGGCAGGCCGCGAGGCGGGCAAGCTGATCAAAGAGGTATTGCCCAACGGAGGAAAGATCATGCTTTTCGTCGGAAGGATTGACGCGCAGAATGCCAAGGAGCGGAGGCAAGGCATTATTGACGAGCTTAAGGGTGCCCCAATACCCGACGAAGTGAAGGCTCTCGGAGGGTAGCGACTGCTTCTGTGACTCCCGAGTCTCCTCCGCTACTCGAGGTCTGCAAGATCACCAAACGATTTCCCGGCGTGGTGGCCCTGTCGGACGTGTCCTTGAAGCTGGGTCACGGAGAGGTACTCGCCGTAATCGGTGAGAACGGCGCGGGCAAGAGCACATTGATGAAGATCCTGGCGGGCGAACAACCGGCCGACTCGGGAGCCATCCTATTGGACGGACAGCCGGTGGCGATCGGTAGTGTAAGCGAAGCGACGGCATTGGGCATCGCACTGATCCATCAAGAGCTGAACCTCGCCGACAACTTGGACGTTGCGGGCAACGTGTTCCTTGGACGCGAGCCGCGCCGCCTCGGCATTGCGGATCGTAGGCGGATGGCAGTGCAGACTTGCGCGCTACTGGATCGACTCGGGCTCGATTGCTCACCCGAGGCCACCGTCTCCGATCTGCCCATAGGCAAACAGCAGATGGTAGAGATTGCGAAGGCGCTGTCCACCGATGCACGCATCCTCATCATGGATGAGCCGACCAGCAGTCTGACAGAGACGGAGACCGAGCGGCTGTTCGCGGTGATCGCCGACCTGCGCGGTCAGGGTGTTAGTGTCATCTACATCTCGCACCGACTGCGAGAAGTCACGCGTGTTGCCGATCGGGTCGTCGTTCTGCGCGATGGGCGCAATGCAGGCGAACTGACAGGCACCGACATCACCCACGAAAACATGGTACGCCTAATGGTCGGGCGTGATATATCCCAATTCTACGGGCGTACCTCTCACGGTACGAGTCGACCCGTGCTTGAGGTAGATGGCCTTCGACTGCAGACCAGACCAGGTCCCGCCCTTTCGTTGAGCGTGTGTGCGGGCGAGGTAGTCGGAGTGGCGGGCCTCGTCGGAGCGGGTCGGACGGAGCTGGCCCGAGCGATCTTCGGCATAGACCCCGTGGCAGCCGGGACGGTTCGCGTGGATGACATGGTCCTGCACGGCCACTCTCCCTTCCAATCAATCAGGGCCGGGCTCGCCCTCGTGCCGGAGGATCGAAAGTCTCAAGGCCTGATCCTGGAGATGGCGGTCAGGGAGAACGTGACCCTCGCCGGGCTGCGTAGGTGGCAACGAGCCGGTCTGGTTCGCACCTCGATAGAGACTGAGCTCGCTGAGCGCATGGTACGCGAACTGGACATCCGCACCCCCAGCATCGAACAAGAGACGCAGTACCTCTCTGGTGGCAATCAGCAGAAGGTGGTACTGGCGAAGTGGCTGGTCCTGCAACCGAAGGCGCTGCTGCTCGACGAACCCACGCGCGGCGTTGACGTCGGTGCGAAGGAGGAGATCTATCGACTCATCGAGCGACTGGCCGTTTCTGGCGTGGCGACTCTGATGATCTCGAGCGAGATGCAGGAGCTGATAGGTGTGTGTGATCGAGTGGTAGTTATGCACGAGGGGACAATCGCGGGCGAACTGCAGGGCGAGTCGATCACCGAAGAAGCGATCATGTCACTGGCTACCGGAGGTCGAGCGACGTGAAGAAGGTTCGAGGCATTCTCGCTCTGCTCGTCGCGGTGGTTGTGCTGACATCCATCCTGGACCCACGCTTCCTGAGCGCATACAACATCGGCAACATCGCGCGATGGACGGGGCTATTCGGCATCCTCAGCATCGGCGAAGCCATGGTGATCATCACCGGGGGCATAGACCTGTCCGTCGGTTCGATCGTCGGACTGGTAGGTTCCCTGCTCGCGATGATGCTTGCGTCGGGAGTGTCCGTGGGTGTTGGCCTGCTGGTAGTCCTAGGACTCTCCGTGCTGATCGGGGTAGCACATGGCCTATTGGTTACGAAGATGCGGCTTCAACCGTTCATCGTCACTCTTTGCGGCCTGCTGATTTATCGCGGTGCAGCGCGCTACGTGACGAAGGACGCGACGCAAGGTTTCGGGGTCGGCCATACGGAGCTCAAATACCTGGTGAAGGGGACCCCAATCTCATTTCCCGGTCCTGGGGGTGACGTAGTCGCAGTTCCCATGCCGTTCCTTCTGCTCCTGGCGATTGCCATCATCGCGGGAGTCTTCCTGCATCGCTCCGTATACGGAAGACACTTGTTAGCTCTCGGCCGGAACGAGCAGGCCGCTCGGTTCAGCGGCATCAACACGGGGCGGCTCATTTTGCTGGCGTACGTGGTGTCTGCGTTGCTCGCCGGGTTTGCTGGAGTACTTTTCGCGCTGGACGTGAACGCCGTGCAACCTGCGGGACACGGCAACTTCTATGAGTTGTATGCGATCGCCGCCGCAGTCCTAGGTGGCTGCAGTCTTCGGGGCGGTGATGGCACGATTCTGG
Organism: Fimbriimonadia bacterium; assembly: GCA_039961735.1. Taxonomy (NCBI): domain Bacteria; kingdom Bacillati; phylum Armatimonadota; class Fimbriimonadia; species Fimbriimonadia bacterium. Next base: position 40,259 of record JABRVX010000020.1, on the reverse strand, counting down.
GCGTGGTGATAGGCGCAGCGATTCTGCGCGTGCTCTACAACGCGATCAACGTGTTAGGTATTGCGACACAACTCGAGTTCGCGGTCATCGGCGCAGTCATACTCGTGGGAGTGGTCGTCGACGAGCTCGTCAAGCGGTACGCCGCGGCAAGGAGAACGCGACGAGAAGCGAGCGTGGAGGAGAAGATATGACGATAGCGGTGATAGCCTGCTTGCTGCAGACCCTGGCCCCACAGCACACGATGAACATAGACTCCGTTCTGGAGCGAGATGGTGACCGGTATGGCACGCTGGGCTCTACGGGTCGCCGGCTCTTCACGGAGCGTTTGGCTCCCGCCCCTGGTATGCGCGGCCACTTTTGCTACGTGCATTCCTCGAGGCTCCTCGACCCGCTGGCACTCGATCTGTCTATCGGTGGTGAGGTTCTGTATCCCTCAGACCGGAAGACCACCTGGCGGCCCAGTCATGTGGAGACTCGCTGGGGGGCATCGGACATGCAGATTCGCGAGAGGAAGATGATCACGGACGATGACGTGTTCCTGGACGTTGTCGAGGTGACCAATACCTCCGCCGAGCCGAAGTCGCTCGATGTTCGGTTGCGCAGCGGTATCGCTGGGCAAGTCGCACGCATGGGTGCGGTGTATCGCCCAGTTAGCATTCGCAGCGTGGCCAACGCCGATCCGTACCCAAATGGCGAGTTGTTCACTGGAGAGGACACCTACTTCCGCCTGTGGCAGGAAGCGGAGGCGTACTCGGCGATCCGAGGCTTCGGAGGCGAGGATCGCAAGGAATCCGCTTCTGGCGGTCTCGTGCTCGGCAGTGGGTTCGGTGGAGAGGCCGACCACTGGGTACAGTACACATTCGCTACACCTGCACTCCGAAGGCCTAGCATTTTAGTAAGGGTAGCAAGACACGACTCCCCTGGGGACGCCAGGGAGGGGTCGTGGCGCGTGCTGCTCGACGGCAAAGAGGTCGGTACTCTCGATCCGCCGCAGACCGGTGGGTGGGGTGAGATCGATGAGCACTACTATTGGCTTCGTGCGAGGCTGCCCACCATGTCCGCGGGAGTGCACGCTATTCGCTTCCAATCCACTCGGGCGGCCAATAACACGAACTTCGACGGCTTCTACCTGACGGAGGGGCTGTTCGATCCGTCCAATGTCCCTCATACCGCATACTCACAAGAGCAGAGCGAGCAGATTCAGTACATCCCTGGGAAGATGCGTATCGGCAGCGTGGAGTATGACACTCTGGCACCTTGGGACACTTCGGGCCGCGCGATCATCGTGTTGCGCGGTGATAGGGGGCCACGCCGTCCGGACCGCGTGGAGATTCCGGTAGCGGAGGGCCGGGGTGCGAGAGCCGTTCACCTGCTCGGCGGAGTCGGCGGATTCGTGCGCAGCGATCAGGCCGGAGTGGCCGGAAACGCGGACATGACCATAGTGCTGCGCTATGGCGACGGCACCAACACGTCGTTCCCAGTATTCCTCACTGGTCGAGAAGCGATGTGGTGGTCTCCGTTGCGCAATCTCTCCTTCCCCGTCGCGGAGGACAAACTGCTGCAGTCCATCGTGTTGCAAGACGGTGGCACACCCATCGCGCCGGTCGTGGTCGCCGTATCCCTGGAGGCTGCCACAGCACAGGGTTCGAAGGACCGTCTGGTCGGGTCGCACCGGTTCCACGACGTCCCGTCGGAAGCGGTCGGCGGAGGTACAGGGCTCGCGATGGGCGGTGTCGACAGCCTCGAGCGAACGGTGCGCCTCAAACCTGGCGAGACCCAACGCATCGTGATAGGCTGTGCAGTCGCCGAGACACAGGACGTAGCAGAGAAACGGCTGGCGGCGTGGCTCGCCATGGCCGATCCCTTGGCCAAGCACGTTGCGCAGTACCAGAAGTGGTTCGACGACAACTGCCCCACGTTCGACTGCTCCGATCCGTACATGACGAAGTTGTGGGCCTACCGGTGGTTCGTTACACGTCACTGCCTTTCGCGGGCAAACACGGGACGATTGCGCTACGATTGCTTCTTCGAGGGCATGCACGGAGGTTGGTACCCCACGCAAATCGCCTATTCCAGCCCGCACATTATTGACGAGGTGCGGTGGCTGCGAGATGCGCGCTACGCCTTCGGACAATCGCGCAATCACACGCAGAACGCCAATTCGAACGGCGTGTTCCAGTCGGTTCGGACGAACTGGGTGGGTGGGTGGTACACGAACTGGATACCCTTCTCTATGTGGGGTGCTTATCAGGTTCATCCGGACCGGAAGTTCTTGGAAGAGACGGTGGATGCGATGGCAGCCGATGTTCGCGGGCACTTCGTCGAGTTCGACTCGGACAAGGACAAGCTGTGCTCACCACCCAGCCACTGGCCCACGGGCATGGAGTGGCAGCCTGCCTTCTTCCACTTCAACGACTATGACAACTCCAAGCCCGAGGCGAAGCTGGAGCGAGCGGACTTAGTAGCCTATCACTACGGCAACACGCGCGCGACGGCGGATGCCTACCGCGCATTGCGGAAGCCCGACGAAGCGCTCGAGATGGACCGCATCGCACAAGACATGCAGAAGGCCGCGCTGGCCAAACTGTGGAACTCGGCGGATGCGTGGTTCTATGCGATTCGCGAGCATGACGATGCAGAGGCCAAGTGCCAGGAGATCGTGGGGTTCTATCCGTTCGCTTTCGGGCTCGCGCCGCCGGCGCTGGAGTTCTCCAGGGCATATCGGTTCCTGGCCGACCCGGAGTACTTCTGGAACCCGTTTCCTTTGGCGACGGTGTCGAAGAAGTGCCCCGCTTACACCCCCGCGCAAGAACAGTGGCCTGCCAAAGGGGGCGTTCACACCGGTTGCATGTGGAACGGGCCGACCTGGCCGCACGCGAACAGCCTAATCGCGAATGCGATCGCTAACGGTATCCGTGAGTACCCATCGTCGGAGTGGCTGGACCCGGACGTGTACCGTCGCTTCCTGGAGCGGTTCATCCGGCTGCATTTCGAGGATGGCGACCTGAAGCGACCTATGATCCAGGAGTACTACCATGGTGAGACGGGAGCTGGGTGGGGGTGCTATGACTACTTCCATAGCACCTACAACGACCTGATCGTCCGCCATGTGGTAGGTGTAATACCCTCGGAGGGGGATACGCTGATCATCGAGCCCATCCCATGCGGGCTGAAGTACTTTCGGCTGGATCGGGTGCGCTACCATGGACGTGACTTGTCTATCGTCTTCGATCCCGATGGGCATTACGCAGGCTCCGTCAAGGGGCTCAGCGTGTATCTAGATGAAAAGTTGGTCGCTACGCGACCCGACCTCGGCGAGCTACGGGTCAGCATCAAGTGACCGACCACTTCTCTACCCTAGGAGGAATGGTGTGATAATGGCGATCATTCTCTCGCTATCAGTGAGTGGCGACCTCGCCATCCCGAGAGCCGAGCACCCACGTCCGGACTTCGGTCGGACCCAGTGGCAGACACTCAATGGCACATGGCAGTTTTGTTTCGATCCGAAGGACGAAGGGCTGAGCGAGCGGTGGTATGAACCGAACGGTGGGCCGTACGATCGCACCATCCTGGTGCCGTTTCCCTGGGAGAGCAAACTGAGCGGCATCGAGCGGCCGGACTACGACGGAGTGGCGTGGTACCGTCGCGAGTTCACACTGCCCAAGAGCTGGGAAGGTAGACGCGCGCACCTCTGCTTTGGCGCGGTGGACTGGCATGCCACGGTGTGGGTTAATGGAAAGCTGGTCGGCACACATGAAGGTGGTTACTCGGAGTTCCGCTTCGACGTCACGGACTATTTGCGTTCGGGCCATCTCAACAGACTGGTTGTCAGGGTCTACGACGTCACCGACACGAGCACACCGATCGGTAAGCAGATTCCGAGTTGGTATACGTCTACCAGCGGTATCTGGCAGCCGGTGTGGTTGGAGACGACGGGTCCGGCCTGGCTAAGCACGCTGAGAATGACCCCCCTGGCGGACGACAAGCACGCCCCGACAGGCGTTATGCAACTCGACATGCGATTCGGTGGCGATGCCTCGCGTGTTACGAGTGTGGTAGTCGAATCGAAAGACAAAGCCTTTGCTCCAGTAACGATGCCGGCCAAAGATGGCAGTGCGACCGGTGAGCTGCGAGTGCCCTCGCCACGCCTCTGGACCCCCGAGCAGCCTAACCTGTACGCAGTGAGGATTCGCCTGCGCGATGCAGACGGCAAGGATCTGGACGTCGTCCACACCTACTTCGGCGTACGCACCATCGCGTGGGAACGGGCGCCCGGCAAGGACTACTCGCAGATTCTTCTGAACGGTAAGCCCGTATTCACTAACGGGGCGCTGGACCAGTCCTTCAACCCAGAGGGTATCTACACCGCACCCAGCGATACATTCATGCGTCGGGACATCGAGCTGGCAAAAGCAGCCGGCTTCAACATGCTGCGAATCCATATCAAGGCGGAAGAGCCGAGGCGGCTCTATTGGGCAGACAAGTTAGGGATTCTCATCCAGGCCGACATACCATGCTTCTACGAGGTAACAGAGGCTGCGCGACGACGCTTCGAGCAGGGCATGAGAGAGCAGATCGAACGCGACTACAATCACCCCTCAATCTACGGCTGGACGGTGTTCAACGAGGAGTGGGGCATCTGGAACCTAACACGGCAGACTCGCGAGCACCGGGTTGATTGGGTTGAAAGGATGTTCCACCTCGCAAAGGAACTCGACCCCACTCGGCTGATTCAAGACAACACAGGCTGGTCGCACCTGGTCACCGACCTCAACTCGTACCACTGGTACGGACGTGACGTAGACGGCTTTCGTCGGCACTATCAGAATGTCAACGACCGGGAGATCCGTGCTGGAAGCGGTTGGAACTATATCGCCGACCGCAAGCAACGGGGAGAGCCGTTCATCAACAACGAGTACGGCTACGTGTCTGCAGGTGATGGCGACGGGGACTGGACGTGGGGCACTCTGGCGGTCACGAATGCGATGCGCGGGCACGACCGAATGTGCGGGCTAACTTACACCGAGTTGACGGACATCGAGTGGGAGCACAACGGCGTGTACAACTATGACCGCTCGCCGAAGGAGACGGGATTCGAGGCGTGGTGCCCCGGGATGCGAGTGCGCGATCTATTCGCAAACGACTTCGTGGTGCTGGACGTGCCCGCCATCAAGGACGTCGCACCTGGTGAGAACGTAAGCGTGCCCGTCGCTTTGAGCCACTTCTCGCATCGCTCACTAGTGGGGGCGACCATAGAGTGGGAGGCGACCGTTCTGGACAGCGAAGGCGCCTCGTCATCGGTAGCAAAGGGTGTTCAGGCAGTAACTGGTGGAGTGCAAGGATCGCTCACGCCGCAGGACGACATTCGTTTCGGCGCTCCGTACCGAAGCGGCATCCTGACGCTGGCGACCAAACTGGTGACATCGGACGGCGTTTCCTTGCACCGGAACTACACACAGTGGCTCGTGGGTGATCCCGCATCACTTCCGCGAATACAGTCCGAGGGAGGCCATAGTGTCACCCTTCGTTTCAGGCCCGAGGACTGGGCGCAAAGCGAGTTCTCGCGAAGCGACTCTCCCGATCCACCCATCGCCGACAAGCACTACGGTCTCGGAGCGGGCACACTACGCTATGAGATCGCTGTCCCGAAGGGCCTGCCAATCGAGAAGCTGGAGTCCCTGCGCTTCGTGTGCGAGGTAGCCTCCAAGGCAGGGCGCGAGAAGGTGGATTGGCCCGAGCGCGTCAACCCTCAGGACTACCCGCAGACCGACGGCACGAAGTACCCTAGCAAGGTGGAAGTCCGAATCAACGGCGTGCATCTCACAACGTGGCAGTTACCGGACGACCCCGCCGATGCACGGGGTGTGTTGTCGCACAGGGCGGGGGTGGAGCGCGGGTCCTACGGCTATCTCATGGCAGCGCGAGCCGATGCGCGCAAACTGACAGAGATCAGACGATTGGCGCGCGAGAGCGGGAAGATCGAGATAGAGCTTCACGTACCCGAAGCGGTTGCAGGCGGTGTGGCAGTGTACGGAGCCAAGATGGGCCGCTATCCGATGGACCCATCTCTCCACCTGGTGTTTCGAGACCCCATCGCGCCCGCTGTCTCAGATCAGTCGGTGGCTACCAACCGCTATGTAGACCGTTTTCGCATTCTCTCGCCTTCTGCGCCAGAGGGAGGGGCGGTGTGGAGGTACACCACGGCCAAACCAGCCGATGGCTGGTCAGAGGTCAGGTTCGATGACGCAGAATGGTCCGAGGGGCGCTCCGGCTTCGGTACGCGAGGCACGCCCGGAGCAGTCATCGGCACCGTATGGGACGGAGCCGGCATCTGGCTGAGGCGCACGTTCGAGCACTCCGGCCCGATGCCAGAGGCCGTGTACCTACACGTTCATCACGACGAAGACTGCATCGTCTTCCTGAACGGCGTGAAAGTCTTCGAGGGCGCGGGCTTTCTCACCGCCTATCGTCGCGTAAAGCTCGCGCCCGAAGCAGCGGCAGCTCTGCGCGAGGGGCGGAACCTGCTCGCCGTAACCTGCCGACAGACGGGGGGTGGGCAATTCATTGACGTAGGTCTGAGTGCCGTAGTCGGGCGGTGATCGCAACAATCTGGGTGCCGAGCGCGTTCTGATGCTGGGGGGGTGTTTGCATCATGGCGGAGCTCGAGTACGAACGCAAGTCCGAGCAAGAGTGGCTCGAGCAGCTGGGGCCCGAGCGATACAAAATACTGAGGCGCAAGGGAACCGAGCCCGCCTTCACGGGTGCCTACTGGAACCAGAAAGACAAGGGCATCTACGTGTGTGGCGGCTGCGGAATCGAGCTATTCCGCTCCGAAGAGAAGTACGACTCCGGCTCAGGGTGGCCCAGCTTCTGGGACGCGGTGGACCGTGAGCGTATCGCACTACACGAGGACCGCAGCTTCGGCATGCACCGCATCGAAGCAACGTGTGCGCGCTGCGGCGGACACTTGGGGCACCTGTTCGACGACGGCCCAGAGCCGACCGGATTGCGCTACTGCATCAACTCGGCGAGCCTCGACTTCCGCCCGCGCGAGGACTAGTCACCCTTCACGAACTTCAGCTTGACGACGGCAGGCTCGCTCACGCGCAGGCCGTCAATCACTAACAGCTTGTACTCAGCCTCGCCTGGTTCATTCGGGGCCGTGCCCGACAGCTTCGCCTCTATCCCGAACACGGGCGCGACGTTCCCTCCCGAACGCACCCAACGGTAGTACAGCGACTGTCCCTCGGGGTCGCTGCTCTGAGAAGCGTCTATCTCGAACGCCTCTCCGCACCGCACCGTGATCTCGGAAGGTACCACCGCAATCGGCCGCCTGTTGACTTCGCGAATGGCTTCGGGGATCGCCTGACGGACGATGGGAGTGGTACCACTCACTGGCCGAAGGCTGGTACGAATGGGATACACGCCACGGATGCGCTCACCGCGGAAGAACGCCTCGTTCAGCTCGGTCAGCGGCAACCAAGCGAACTCCACCTGCTCGCCACACACTACTTTGATCAAGAGCAGCCCTTCCACCGTCCACACGTTGGGTGTGAATGCGGTGTCGGGTGGTGCGCCGGTGGTAGTCTTCGCGCGTCCGAAGGGGTTCCATACCGTCCATGCGTCCTCCACGAGATCGGTATCCGGGTCGTCCCAAGATTCATCAGTACTCTCCGGGAAGAGGTACCTGCCATCCTTGTCGGTGTTTCCCACGAACTTCGGCCGGTCGGCAAAGAACTTCGTGGTGGCGTCCTGCGCATCGGTCTGGGTCACGTGGTACACGTAGACCGCTGCGCCCGCCAGGGGTCTGTCCTCGTAGTCGTAGATCTGTAGGAAGTGCTCCCTCCACGGAATCATGCGACCCTGCGTTCCCCAAAAACGGCTGCCACGGAAGCCAGCGAAGTACTGCACCTGCCCCGCATGTGCGGGATGAAACCACAGGTGGCAGAAGTCCATTAGCGGGGTGTACCCGACGGCGCAGGGCACGTTGTTGGCTGTCGAGAAAGTAGTGACTCCGTCCGCACCTACCACCGGCAGCAGGGGTCCGCCACCATACTGTTTGCCATTCTCGTCACTTAGCAGCACATTCCACACCCTCACCGGATAGCCGTAGAGGTCGGGTAGCGCAAGGCACGTATGGCCGAACTCGTGGATGATAGCAGAGTCGATGGCCATCAGATTCACAGGCTCGTTGATTGGGAAGCCGCCGTCGTAGTACCGCTCGTCGAGCACCCACGGCTCCTTCTCCCATTCGCCGAGCTGAAGATCGTAGAAGTTGTCGATTCGCACCGCATCGCGAATGCCATCGGGACTGGTGGTCGGATAGACTGCCTCGCGCATCATCACCTGCAGCCGTTGCACCTCTGCATGCACCCAGTCGTAGTAGCTGAACGATCCGACTAGGTTGATCTTCTTCTCCGCATAGGTGTCCTCCCTCGCCTTAGGCGGGAACGCCATCCGGAGGGGTCTCGCGACGTTGAGGTCGCAACGCGTGTTGTTAGGTAGGCAGAGGTCGGGTGATGCGCTGGTGGGGTCCACCGTCACTCGCACCCACGTCGGCTCTTCGCGCCACTTCCAGGAGAAGCGGACGGTCGTCTGCTCGCGTGGTTCCAGGGACCTTATGGTCTTGAGCGCAACCTCCGTCGCGCGCTCGCCTTTGTCCAGGCGGAAGTTGCGGTTCGTGTCGGGCAGCAATTCGAATCGCACGAACACCTCGGGGGCCGAGCGGGCGAAACCGAAGTTGGCTATGTGCACGACAGTCTCGACGCGCTCGCCCGGAGCGGGCCGGTCCTTCGCCTCGTCCCAGGGATACCGCGGGAGCAGTTCCACCCACAGCACGCATAGGTCGGGCTGCTCTGCGGGTATCACTTCGATGTCATAGGTCGCGCGCATCCAGCGGAACTCCGCGGTCAGCCGGCACCGCCCGGCTTTGTGTCCTGTCACCAATCCGTTCTCGTCCACCGTGGCGATCTCGGGCTTATTCACTCCCCAGCGAATGAACGGCTTCGCATCGAACTCGGACCACTGCCCATAGCGCACCGCGAAGTCGGTGATGCGCTCGAATCCGCTCGGCAGTCTCACCTTCAGCCCGAACTGCTTCTGGTAGCCTGCAATCACCCTCTTGTCGGCGGGTACACAGCACGGTTCGTGGTCCACGCTGATCGCCGTAAACGGCGCGGTGCGAAACCAGTCGCGATAGATGGTCTCGATCTGGTCCGGCGGGTGCTTATCGTAGAGCTTGCCGCGAAAGATCAACTCATCCATCGCCGCGTCCGAGTCGCGATCGCCGATGACGACGCGCCGGTCGGTCATGGTGTCTAGGTCGAAGAACGTGTTATAGCCCGCTATACGCCCGTCCATCGCCACCTTGTCCACCCAGAGTGGCAGGCCGAGAGGCTTCCCTTCCTCATTGCGATACCAGCCGATGGCAATTTGGTGCCACTCGCCCTTCCGCCAGTGGCTAACATCCGTTCGTCCGACAGTCACGACAGCGGGAGAAGCCATCACGTATCGCAGCATGCCGGTCTCGGCCTTCTCCACCAAAATGCCGTTGCTATCCGGGTCTCCTAGTCGCAGCAACACGTGGCGTTTGCCGTCGTCGCCGTTCCAGTTCGGGCGCACCCAAAAACTGATCAATCCTTGGTCAGGTGACAAGAGTGGGTCTTCGATGGCCATCTCTCGCACGAGGTTCACACCCTTGCCTGCAGTGCCGGATGCCGAGGGTAACGGCTCGGCGGGTACTGCCAACCTAACAGCACCCGGGATATCCGCCTCCGTGAACCAGGGCAGGACCGCAACCGGTGCATCGGTCTGGACGGCAAATAAGGTGATAGCCAGCAACAACATTGGCGCACCTCCGGCTTGCGCGAAATCGAGCAGTCGTGGCGCATCCGTTCTCCGTAGGGCGAGCTGTCTCCTGTCGCTCGTGTCGTGGGCTGCCCTGATCGATCGGGGTCTGTACAGGTGAGAGTGGAGCCGAGTCATGCCCAGGCGCGGTCTTTGCGCCAAGCGCGCCGATAGGGTGGTGTCGGGCGGCGGACGCGGACCGGAGCATGGATATCTGGGGCCTCGGTATGGCAAAGCAGACGGGGCAGTCCCGAGACGTTGGGACTGCCCCGTTGTTACATCGGACCCGCAAGTGGGTCCCGCACCTAGGTGGTGACTAGCGTCGGCGTCGAACTAGAGCCAGCAGGCCCAGCCCGAGGACCGCCAGCGTGCCCGGCTCAGGAACCGCGTTGATGCGGTAGGCCGAGTTCGTGTTGACCGCCCAGTAGGGCCCCATGCCGAATCCGCCAGCGGGGTTGGCCTGGACGTTGTTGCTGTTCATCGGGAAAGTCCCAGCGAAGCCGGTGGTTTCGGCAATGCCAACCTGCCCAGCGCCGGAGAAGTTCATCACCGGGATGAGGCCGACCCAATAGGTCTGGTTGGGATTCAGGACGATGCTGAGGTTCGCGATCTGAACCAGGTGCATGTAGTTGTTAGCCAAGTTCCACGCGGTCACCGTGACCTGGCTTGGAAGCAGGAACACGCTGCCCGCATCGCCGACGAGGCTCGCACCAGCGGCTGCAGGACTCGTGTAGAAGTTCAGGCGATAGCCCGTGATCGGTGCGGGACCCGTCGCGCCGTTCCAGAAACCGATCACGGCGTCCACGTTCGTCACTTTGAAGGCGGATGCCGTCGTGGTGAAGTCGTCGATCGTCACGATGTCATAGACGTCGAACGCAGCCTCGAAGTCCTGCGATGCATGGATGTTTCCAGACTGGTAGGTGTTGTTTGCACCGATCTGGTCCATGATCACGACAGCTCGCCCGAGCGTAGCTGCAGCTACCATGGCGAAGATAGTGAGAGTTCGGATCTTCATTAAAGTGCACTCCTTTTCCGATTGGCACCAGAATACAGGAGGAGCGCGACCCGATCACAACACAAAAGCGCGACTGCGCTCAAAATAGCAGTGCCGCTATCATACAGCAGTTCTTTCGTTCCGTCAAGAGCGTCGAATTGCATTACAGTATATTTACTGGGTATATCGCGTAACCTAGGCTGCCCAGTGCTTGCAGACTCTAACTATGTTCTTGTCAGAGAGCGTATTCGCGCGTGGCGAAGTCGATGTTCGGGCTTTTTGCCGGGCGACATCTGGCCGCTGGAGCGCGATAACAACGGACCCCGCGCTCCGCTCAGACTCTAGCGCCGGCGTCGCCGAGCGAGCACTGCCAGGCCGATCCCGAGCACAGCTAGCGTGCCCGGCTCAGGAACCGCGTTGATGCGGTACGCCAGGTTAGCCGGGGCTCCCCACGATGGGCCGTTGCCGAATCCGCCGTTCGGGTTCGCCTGCAGCGATGAGGCATCGGCAAGATGGCCGGGGTACGTGGAGGCACCGATGCCGGACCATCCGAGCCCCTGCAGCGGCATCACGGGGATGAGGCCGATCCAGTACCTCTGGTTCGGGAGGAGCTCCAGGTTCAGCCCGGTGATTGTCACCAGGTGCTGGTTCGCGTAATCAGTAGCCCACGGGGTCACGAGCAGTTGCTCAGGACCGAAGAGGTAGTGCCCGACATCACCAGCGAGGTTGCTACCGGCCGCCGTTTGGCTGGAGTAGACCTCGAGCCGATAGGCATAGACATCCTCGGGCCCGGCCGCTGGTCCGGTCTCGTTGAAGAACCCGATAACGGCCTCGACTCGGCTGAGGATGTAACCGGTGTCGGTGGTCACGAAGTCGTCCGCCGCTACTACCTCGTAAAGGGGCGAACCCACGGTCTCCTGAGAAGCATAGATCCAGCCAGGGGTGTACGAGTTGTCCGGACCGATTTGGTCCATGATCGTTTCCGCCCGGGCAACGGCAGCGCCTACTGCCAGGGCAGAGATGGCGAGGATTCGTGTCGTCATATTGGACTCCCTTTCTGACTCAAGCCGGCGCAGACTATCGCGGCTCAGACCATGTAAGCGCGCGCCCGTGCGCCCGCCAGAGCAATCATCCAGCCGACAAGCAAGTTCCGTGCCGATCTCCCAGTCCGGGGGCGCGGACGCGCAACTTGGCCTGGAGACTTCGAGCGGGTCAAGAGGAAAGGGGCGGCTCGAGAGCCGCCCCTTTCAAGACACCCCGGCCGGAGAGATGGCCGGTGGAGGGCTGAGTCTACTTCCGCCGTCTTCGAACCAGAGCGAGCGCGCCGAGTCCCAAGAGGGCTACCGTACTCGGCTCCGGAACCGCCTCGACTCGATACGCGAAGTTCGCCTGGAGCGACCACCACGGTCCGTTTCCAAAGCCGCCGTTTGGGTTAGCCTGGAACGAGAAGCCGTTCGACGGCGTACCCTGATAGGTCGAGGCTCCGATACCGGACCAACCAAGACCCTGCAGCGGCATCACTGGGATGAGACCGACCCAGTAAGTCTGGTTCGGCGCAAGAACAAGGTTGAGTCCGGTGATCGTCACCAGGTGCTGGTTAGCGTAGTCCGTCGCCCACGGTGTCACCTGGAGCTGCTCGGGCCCGAAGAGGTAGTGGGCAACGTCGCCGGCTAGGCTGTTGCCAGCTGCGTCGGGGCTCGAGTAGATCTCCAGCCGATAAGCGTACACGTCGTCGGGACCGGCCGCGGGACCGGCATCATTGTGGAAGCCGATCACCGCCTGAACTTGCGTCAGAATATAGCCGGACGCCGTGGTGGTGAAGTCGTCGGCCGTGACTACCTCGTTGAGAGGCGATCCAACGGTCTCCTGGGAAGAGTATATCCAACCGGGAGTGTACGAGCTATCCGGACCGATCTGGTCCATGATAGTGTTGGGGGCTGCCCGGCATAGCCCGGCCAGAGTCACCAAGGCAAATAGGGCGAAGGCCCGAAGCTTCATGTAATCCTCCCTTTTCGTGATCGAGACTGCGCGGCCCAGGCCGGCGAGTGCTACGAAGCGAGAGGTCTTGCCTCGAAGCCTGATGCATTCCTGCCTCAGTACTTACCATCCAATATAGCAGGGGCACAACCTGGACACACCGCGGAGGCCATGTGGCTTCCGCCAAAGCAGTACCCTTATCATATCGCATTCGGGCCCTTGCGTCAAGTGTTCTCGACCGATTACCGCGGATTCGCCGGTGCGGTCAGGCAATTCGAATTGGCCCTGGGCAGCCGTCGGGCTGTGCGAAAGGCCCGCCACCTCGACCGGTGGAGGGCTGAGCCGAGTGGACGAGCCTGATTGGCGGTACAACGGAGGAGCGACTGGAGCATCTGAAGAGAAGCCAGGACCCGTGCTAAATGCCCTGCATGCGGCGAACGATGGCGTCCGCCATTTCCCATGTCCCCACGGCGGTAGGGTCATCGCGGGTCGGCTTGAAGTCGTAGGTAACGTACTTCCCCTCTTCGATGACCTCGGCAACCGCACGCTCCACACGGTCGGCAGCCTCGGTCTCGCCGATATGCCGAAGCATCAGGACGCCGCTCAGGATCATCGCGGTCGGGTTGACCTTGTTTTGCCCGGTGTACTTGGGTGCCGAGCCGTGCGTCGCCTCGAACAACGCACCCTTGTCGCCTACGTTGGCACCCGGCGCGACGCCTAGGCCCCCAACGAGACCGGCACATAGGTCACTCAGGATGTCGCCGTACAGGTTCGGCATTACCAACACGTCGGACTCTTCGGGCCGCATTACGAGCTGCATGCACATTGCGTCCACGAGGGTCTCCGTGTACGCCACTTGCCCTTCGTAGGCCTTCGCCACCTCACGTGCGACCTCATAGAACAGCCCGTCGGTGTACTTCATGATATTGGCCTTGCACACCGCCGTAACTTTGCGCCGCCCGTTTTTCACGGCATACTCGAAGGCGTAGCGAACGATCCTTCGAGACCCCTCTTCGGAGATCGGCTTGATAGAGATGGCCGAACCGGCTGCGATCTTCCCTCCCGACATCTCGATCACGCGGTTGGCCTCGTCACTTCCCTTGGGCCATTCGACACCCGCATACAGGTCCTCGGTATTCTCCCGTACGACCACCAGGTCCACGTTGTCATAGCGACTGCGGACGCCCTTGTAGCTCTTGCATGGCCGTACACAGGCATACAGGTTGAGTTCGTGTCGCAGCGCCACATTGACACTTCGGAAGCCGGTGCCGATTGGCGTCGTGATGGGTCCCTTCAGCGCCACCCCGTTCCGCCGGATGGACTCCAGCGTCTGCTCCGGCAACAGCGTCCCGTGAGTCGCCAAGGCGGACTCGCCTGCGATCGCCTCTTCCCACTCGATGCTGGCACCCGAGTGCTCCAGCACGTGGCGAGTGGCTGCGCACAGCTCCGGCCCCGTGCCGTCCCCCGGAATGATCGTTACTTTTCGTGCCATGTTTCCCTCTTAGCCGAACGGGTAACCGTCCGATTCCAGTGTTTTCTGTGCGATGGTCTCGACCAGCGGTGCCACTTCGATGCGCTCTTGCGAAACGCATGCCTCTAGCTTCGCCGGGTCGCTGCCCACGGCGAGCAGCACGTCCCTCGACAGCCGTATCGCCTCTGCATACGCCTGGTGAGCGTAGTAGCTTGCTGCGGCTTGCGCCACCCGACCGATTGCGGCGTCCTCTCGGAGCTTTTCCGCTCGCGCCACCACCGTGTCCGCCGCGTACAGCTTGCCCATCAGGTCGGTCATATCCGCCAGAACCAACTGGTGCGAAGCGCGCTCGGGATTGGACAGGCAGTGGATAGCGCAGTGGAGCAGCATCGTTCGGATAGCTCCCGTGCTGCGTGCGGCGGGGTCTGCAGGCGCAGGCTCCTCGAGTTGTCTGTCCAGCGCCTCGACCAGCAAGGACCGCTTCTCCTCGTCCGTCTCGGCCAGCCCCTTCATCATGCGCGCGTAGGCGAACAACCGGTTCATCTCGTTCGAGCCTTCATAGATCCGGCTTACTCGAGCATCACGCCAGTGGCGCGCCACGTCGTACTCTTCGGTGAAGCCGTAGCCGCCGTGGATCTGGATTGCCTCGTCACAGATGTAAGCCTGCGCCTCGGAGCACGCGAGCTTGACGAGCGAGCACTCTGCGGCGAACTCATGGACGGCGCGGGCATTGTCATCGGCCAGAGTGAGGCTAGAGGGGTCCACGGTGGCCAGCGCTCGATCGAGCAGGTCGCCTGTGCGATATAGGATGCTCTCGCCGGCGAAGTACTCGGTCACCATCCTAGCGAGCTTTCTTCTGATCAGCCCGAACTCGCAGATCGGCTTTCCGAACTGCTTGCGTTCCTTGGAATAGACGGTGGCGAGGCGAAGTGACTCCCGTGCCGGCCCCAACGCCATTGCACCCAGCTTGAACCGGCCGATGTTCAGCGCGTTCAGGGCGACCACGTGCCCTTTGCCAGGCTTGTACAGCAGGTTCTCTACGGGTACCAGCGCATCATCCAGGGTCACGCGCGCGGTGGAAGAGCCCTTCATCCCGAGCTTATGTTCTTCCCTCTCCACTCCCACGCCGGGGAAGCTGCGCTCCACGATGAACGCCGTCAGCTTGGAACCCTCGAGCTGGGCGAATACGATGAACACGTCGGCCCACTTCGCGTTGGTGATCCACATCTTGGTGCCATTCAGGACGTAGTGCTTGCCGTCAGCCGAGGGAACCGCGCGGCTCGCCGAGTTGAGTGCGTCGCAGCCATAGTTCGGCTCGCTCAACGCATAGGCGCCCATCCATTCTCCGGAGTTGAGCTTCGGCAGGTACTTGGCCTTTTGCTCGGGCGTGCCGAAGAGGGCGATGGGAAGTTGCGCGATGCCGGACTGCACCCCGATGGTGACGGCAAAGGAGCCGTTGAGAGATACCATCTCTTGGATTCGGGCTCCCACGCGCTTGCTCAAGCCGAGTCCCCCATACTCCTCCGGAGCATCCGGACCCGCCAAGCCCAGCTCCGCCGCCTTGCGGAAGAGCTGTAGCATCAGACCGTCCTCTTGAGCGTCGAGTCGGTCCTGCACGGGCAGCACCTCGCCCCGACAGAACTTCTCCGCGGTCTCTGCCATCAGCCGCTCGTCGGCGGAGAACTCCTCCGGGATGAAGATGTCGGTGATTGGGATGCCATGAAGTGCGAACTCGCCCCCTCGCGGTTTCAAGGCTTCGATGCCTACTGCCATGTCAACCTCCTTAGAAACGTAACGCCTCCGCCGCTTTCGGTAGAGGCTTGCACCCCCCATAACCGCGCCATTCTACCATTCCCTCTCAGCGCACCCTGGTAAGCAAAATTGACAAGTCTGAGGTGAACGGTTCGGTGCGCAGTCGGATCGCTCCGCTACGTGCTACCACCTGCTGCGATGCCAGTTCCTCACCCCTGTGCGTGTCCCACCAGATCACCTTCCATTCACCGTCCTTGGCTCCACGTAGCTCCAGCGACGTCGGGGGATGCGTGGCATCCTCCCCTTTCCAGTCGCGCCATGTATAGGTCTCGGACCGCAACCACACGAAGCCTCCATGGTCGCTCACGACCCCCGTGCACACCACTCCGTCGGGCGTCTTCTCGAAGGTGATGGGTCGCATGGGGGACTTCGTCCATGGCACCTGCCGCACTGCGTCGGCGAAAGGCTTGAATACGCCCCAGAGATTGGCGGGCGCAACGTAGTTGTCCCACCACCAATTCAGGGCACCGCCCGCGAAGCCGGAGGCCGCCGCCTGCCAAAGGCCCGTTCGCAAATTGACAGCAAGCCCCTGAGCATCGAACTCCCGGTCCGGCTTTTTGAAGTCGATGCCCAACTCCGTTAGCAAGTGTGGTTTTCCGAACTGCGCATTCTCTCGGCCCAGCATCTCGATCCGATCGGCCAGATCGGTTCGGGTGCCATCGCCGTAGAGGTGGTTCGTGAGCAGCCCGATCCCGCCGAGTTTCCACACTGCCTCGGATCCGTAGCTTGTGGTTACAAGGTGGTTGTAAGGATCCTGTGCCAATAACTCTCGCGACATCTCGTGGACCCAGTAGTCGGGTGCGTGAACCTCGTTCCACAGCTCCCAGCCGAAAAGCGAAGGGTATGCAGCATACCGAGCCACGGTGTACTCTAGACGACGGCGATAGAATGAACGCGCTTTCAGGTCAGTGAAGAACTCCTTCGGGTCCTTGCATGGGCCGCCCAGAGCTGCGTTGTAGGGGTTCACCTGCCATAGCTGCTCGTTCCAGAAGCCCTTATCCTGCTTCAGCTCGCCGTAGGTGCCCAAGCAGAGTAGCACACGAATACCGTGCCTCTCGGCCGCTGCGAGCAACCCATCCAAGAGCCAAGCGTTATCCAGGCTGTACTTACCGAGTCCGTAGTACGTACCTCTGCGCCAGGTGCCGTCTTGCTGGTCGCTCCACTCTAGGCCTGCCCATCCTGGGAAGCTCCAGACTCGCACCAAGTTGCCCCCGTTTTCCGAGAGCTTCTTGAACCACTCCTCGTAGTCGTCCAGGCCCCGGTCTCCGGGCCAACCTAGGTTCAGCCCGACGGCGAAGAACGGCTCACCGCCTTCGTATTCCAGGTAGCCGGGGGAAGACTTGCTCGGCTGAATGGTCCCTTTGCGTTGCGAGGAGGCGACTTCGACGCGGTACGACTTGGATTCGGTTCGCGATTTCAGGTCCACCGCCGCGATCTTCACGCTCCATCGGCCCGCGCGCGTAGGCCGAAAGCGCACCCGCCACTCGGGGTCGCCCTCTCGTTTCAGCGTCTCCCTTCCCCCTATTACCGAGCGAGAGAAGTCCTGGTAGAAGAAGGCCGGGACCAGCCACTTGGTTTCCCTCGGTCCCGAGATCTCGGCGGTCACCTCGACCTGCGCACGGTGGAAAGGGTTGGTGTACGAGCCCTTCAGGAGCACCCGAATCTCGACCATTCGGTTAGCCTCTGCCCGTGCGGGGCAGACTACCTCAGTGATGGTGAGTTGCTCGGACGAGTGCATGGGAACCCGGAGGTCATCTGCCCCCGCTGTGAGTGCCAGCAGAAGCGCGAGCAGCATCAGTTGGCCTCACCGAGGTACGCCTCGATCACCCGGGGGTCCCGCCGGATGTCTTCTGGAGTACCCTCTGCGATCTTGGCGCCATGGTCCAGTACCACGATGCGTTCGCACACTCCCATCACCACGCGCATGTCGTGCTCGATAAGTAGGATGGTTTGCCTGAACTCATCGCGCAGGCGCCGGATCATCTGCATCAGCTCCTCGCTCTCGCGGGGGTTCATGCCTGCGGCGGGCTCATCGAGCAGGAGCAACTTTGATCGGGTAGCCAGTGCGCGGGCAATCTCGAGACGCCGCTGCACTCCATACGGGAGGTCTGCTGCTCGGGCCGAAGCGCAGTCGGCGAGTCCCATCAGGTCCAACATTTCCATGGCCTCGCTCCGGAAACGCTGAGTTTCGAGCAACGCCGAGGGGAGTAGTCCGATTGCAGAGGCCAACGAGGAGCGATGTCGCAGGAAGCAGCCCACTACGACATTCTCGAGGGCGGTCATCGAGCCAAAGAGTCGGATATTCTGGAACGTGCGGGCGATGCCACGCGCGGCAACCTGAAACGGTCGTAGTCCCACGAGCGACTTGCCCTGGAAGCTAATGGAGCCTGCGGTCGGTTCGTACACGCCCGTAATCATGTTGAAGGCGGTCGTCTTGCCGGCGCCGTTGGGCCCGATCATGCCGAAGAGTTGCCCGTCGTGAACGTGCAAGTCCAGCCTATCCACAGCCACCAGGCCGCCAAAGCGGATGGTAGCCTGGTCAAGCCTCAACAGCGGGCCGTTGGTCAACTGCGCGCCTCCGAGGTGGATTTGCCCAGGCCCAGCATCCTGCCCAGAGCTGCGAGCGAGAACTCGGAGCGCCCCAGCAAGCCCTGTGGCCGTGCCAGCATGATAATGATGAGGCTGAGCGCGAAGAGCACCATTCGTAGGTCGGACGGCCGATACATTTTGGTCAGCGCTGGGGCCAGGATCGACACGTCGCTTAGGAGCTTCCCGGCTACCACTCCTAGGATCACAGCTGCCACCACGGTCCCGCCCCACGCGGCGAATGTAGCCGCTCGTCCAGGCCGTAGTCGACGGCACCCCCCGCTGGTGATGAGCGCCCCAACCAGCATAAACACCGCCACCCCGTACAGCTGGCCGGCAGGAATCGGCGAGATATAAGCGAGCCGTTCCTGCAGGGCGATGAGCGTGACTGCTGCGATGAGCGAACCCGTGATGCTCCCGGAGCCCCCGACGACTACCATGGTAAGCACAATAAAGGATACGTCCATCTTGAACGAGTCTGGCGACAAGAACTCCTCGTAGTGTCCGTAGACCGATCCGGCAGCGCCCGCCAGCGCAGCTCCGATCACGAATGCCCACACTTTGAAGCGGGTGGTGTTTACGCCCATTGCGTCGGCCGCCACCTCGTCCTCGCGGATGGCTAGGAAGGCCAAACCATGCCCGGTCTTGCACAGGTTCCGTGATACCGCAACCGTGATGACGACGAGCAAGAGGACATAAGAGAGCTGCGTCAACCCAGGAATGCCCGTCATGCCATAGGACCCGCCCAGCCACTTCTGGTTCAGCACGATGATGCGCACGATCTCGCCGAATCCGAGTGTGGCTATGGCCAAGTAGTCGCCCTTGAGCCGCAGCGATGGCAACCCTACCGCCCAGCCAGCGAGCCCGGCGAACACCGCACCGATGCACGTGACGAGCAGCAGCAAGAGCGGTCCCGGCAACCCCGATTCCGTGAGAACGCGTGAGGACATGTAGGCAGCAGAGTAAGCGCCCACTTGGTAGAAGGCGGCGTGACCGATGGAAAACTGCCCCGTGATGCCGTTGATGAGGTTCAGGCTGACCGCAAGGATGCTGTAGAAGCTGCAGAGGTAGATGACACGGCGCCAACTTGCCGCAGCCCCCTTCAGCATGTAGTTGTCTACGTAGTTACCGATAATCCACACCAGCACCAGCACCGCGATGATGCTCAAGATGCGGGCGGTCCAGTAGCGCCCCATCAGACCTTCTCCGCCTTCGCGCTGCCGAGCAGTCCACCAGGACGCAGTAGCAGCACCACGATGAGGATGACAAACGCCACGGCGTCACGGTAGTTGGAGAAACCGATCGCCGAGACGCCGGTCTCGGCGAGCCCCATGAGCATGCCTCCGAGGGCGGCGCCGGGGATGTTGCCGATGCCGCCCAGCACCGCCGCCACGAACGCTTTGACGCCGGGCATCAGGCCGTACACGTTGTTGAGGGTCGTGCCCAGGAAGGTGGCGTTAAGCATGGCCGCAGCACCAGCTAGCGCAGAGCCCACGGCGAAGGTGAACGTCACCACCTTGTTAACATTCACGCCCATCAGAGCCGCTGCGTCGAAGTCGTGCGACGCAGCGCGCATGCCACGCCCCATCTTGGTGCCCATCACCAGCCAACGCAGGATGAACATGAGCAGCACCGACATGGCTAGGATGGTCATCTTGCCGATGTCCACACGCACGGCGCCGACGGAAAAGGAGGGCGGGAAGGGCATCACGTCGGGTGAGATGGCAGGTGGTGGGTTGATCGGGAAGACGAGAATGGCGACGTTCTGCAAAAAGAGCGAGACGCCGATGGCAGTAATGAGAGAGGCGATGCGCGGCTGCTTTCGGAGCGGGCGATAGGCGAAGTACTCGATCGACATGCCGAGCAGCATGCACACGGCCATCGCTCCCAGCAGCATCACCACCAACTTCCATACGGCCGGCTCGGCAGGAGCTTGTAGCCAGCGAGAGATGAAGAGTGCGGTGAACGCCCCGACCATGTACACCTCGCCGTGCGCGAAGTTGATGAGCCGGAGCACTCCATAAACCATTGTGTAGCCGAGGGCGATCAGTGCATAGACCGCCCCCGCCTGCAATCCGACGATGATCTGTTGGATCAGTTCATCCATGAAGCCGTTCGCTCAGCATACCTTTCCCGTGCCAAGCGACTTGCAATCGATGCCTCCGCCGCTTGCGGTAGTGGTGCCCGGGCTATCCGAGATGAGCCTCCCTCGCAAGCGGGGGAGGCATGTCCCGTCCACACCCTATCCGACGTCCACCTGCCTAGGAGCGCCACGCCGTGCGGACTATTCGGTAGGATCGAACCACTCCACGCTCTGGATCGCCTTGAACGCGCCGTCCGGTTGGATTTCAATCATCACGATGGGCTTGCGCGCGTTGCCTTTGTCGTCAATCGAGATCACGCCCGTCGCGCCCCGGAAGCCCTCCGTGTCGCGGATCGCCTTCTTCAACGCCTCTGGCTCCGTCGTGCCCGCGCGCTTGATGGCATCAATCAGCACGAGTGCAGAGTCGTATCCTAGTGCCGCGATAGCCTCGGGACGCCTACCGTATTTTGCCTGGTACGCCTTCACGAAAGCCTGCGCCTCGGGTCTCGGATCGTCCGGCGTGAAGTGGTCGGAGAAGAAGCAACCCACGATGGCCTTTCCCGCATTCTGGAACAGCTCCGGATTGTCCCAGCCGTCCCCTCCCAGGAAGGGCACGTCCAGCCCGATGGACCTTGCCTGGCGAATGATAGCCACCACCTCGGTGTGGTATCCGGGGAGAAACACCACCTGCGGATTGGCGGTCTTGATCTTCACGAGCTGCGACTGGAACTCGGCGTCGCCCCGCTGGTAGTACTGCTCGATCACGATGTTCGCGCCTTTTCGCTTGGCATACGCGCGGAAGCTGTCGGCCAGCCCTTCGGCATAGGGGTTCTTGCGATCGATCAGCAGCGCGATGTTTTTCCATCCGCGATCCAGAGCGAAGCGCGCGCACGCTGCGCCTTGGAAATCGTCGGTGTAACACACACGGTTGAAAGATGGGCCGATTTCGGCCAAGTCCACGCGCGTAGACGCCGAGCTGATGAGCGGGATCCCGGCCTTCTGCGCCACTTCGGCGCCCATCTTGGTATTGCCGGAAGCGACCTCACCCAAGAGCGCCACCACACCGAACTCGTTGACCAGCTTCTCCGAGACGGTCTTCGAGCGCTCCGGTGTGCTCATGTCGTCCTCGATGAGCAGCTCCAGCTTCTTCCCCAAGACGCCGCCTGCCGCGTTCGCTTCGTCGATCGCTAGCGTCACCGCCTCCTTGGTTGCCTGCCCCCAGTTGGCGCTGTCGCCCGTCAAGCTGGTGAACAGACCCACCTTGATGGTATCCCCGTCGCTTGACTTTTCCTCAGGGCCCCCACAGCCCGCAGCGAAGACACCAAGTGCCAGGGCAACCATCCAAACTCCCCATGCGTTCTTCATTCTTTCAACCCTCCGGTAGTCGGCTGACCGTCGCGGCCGAGCCTGCTCCTGGTTCGCGTCGAGCGCAGAGATTCCTGCAAGCACTTGCGACGCAGGGAGTCACCGCCGGAAAGCGAAATGAGTTTGTTAGAATGGAGGACTCGACCCGACTCCGAGAGCTACAGACTCGTGCTAAGAGGTTGATCGACAGCGGCGCCCATGGAGAGGCGCTCGCGATCATTGACCAGGTCATCCAGGAACATCCTGAGAGCGCAGCGTGTCATGCCATCCGAGGCGCGGCCCTGAGTCGGCTGGGGAGGGCCGAGGAGAGCCGCGCTGCGTTCGAGCGTGCCGTGCTCCTCGAGCCGAACGAGGCCCGTCACCACTTCAACCTGGCTTCGCAACTCCGCGGCATGGGTCTCATGAGTGAAGCGTTGGAAGCCGCCGAGCAGGCGTCGGCGCTGAACCCGGAACTGCCGCAACTTCGGGAACTGCTAGGGGACTTGCGCATGGAGTCACCGCCTTCCGAAGACGCGACGTACCGTGGGAGCGCAGTAGAGGACGTACCATCGTCGGCCGGCAACGAGGCGGAGCCACCGCCTCCGCCGATCATGGAGTCCGCTGCGAGCGCCGAGTTGGCCGACGGGGAGCCCCTGGCGATCCGGAAGTGGAACTGGGGCGCATTCTGGCTGACCGGGCTGTGGGCAATCAGCCACCGGCTGTACGTCGCCGGCATCGCCATCTTCCTCGCACACATCGTGTCGTTGGTGGTCTACGGCGTTATCACGGTGCAAGTCATCCCGCCGATCGTCAAGCACCAGGTGACTGTCGGCACGGAGATGGCTCCCGAGGACGTAGAACGGCTAATGGCCCCCTATGCAGTTCCAGCCAACATCGCCCAACTCCTCGGCTTGGCAGCGTTGGTAGCGGCCATTTGGTTCGGGGCGTCGGGCAACCGCTGGGCTTGGCGGGCTCGTGCGTTCCGAGACGTAGACCACTTTTTCGTGGTGCAGCGGCTGTGGATGGTCTGGGCATGGATCGTCGTTGGTGCGGCCATCTTGTTGAGCTGCCTGTTCTTCATCGTCATCATCGCCTCGGTCGCCTCTAACCTGCCATTGACGCCCCAAGGCGCGGAGTAGCAGAGGCGTGAGTCTCACAACCAGCACTCACATCGGATACACTCGCGTCATAGACTCGTGCGTCGCTCCCGACGCCGATTGCCCGGAGGAAGGCCTTTGATCCTGGTCAAGTTGCTCTCGTTGACGCTCCTGCAGGCGACGCAGTCACTGCTGCCCGCGCTGGACAAGGCCGTCGAAGTGCCGATGGACTTCGACGGCGAGGCCATCTTCGTGAAGGGCTCCGTGAATGGCAAGCCTGCGACGTTCTTTCTCGACACCGGGTTCTCGGGCGCGTTGCTGCTGTCGGATCGGATCAACGTGGGCCCCAAGGCGGGCACACAAAGGATGATTGACTTCGTGGGCTCCTTCGAGGTGCCGACAGTAGAAGTGAAGAGCCTGCTCGTGGGGGAGATGAATCTGGTGGCCAAGGAGATCGAGGTGCCGCAGTGGCACGTCGCAGATATCGGACGAGCCTACGGCCGCCACTGTGACGGCATTCTGGGCTTGCAGGCCCTCAGCCCCTATGTCGTCGAGTTCAACTTCAAAGACAAGAAGTTGGTCTTCCATCCTCGTGACAAGGTTGACATCACCAAACGGACGCCGGACGGTGCCTCGACCTTTTTGGTGAAGATGCTCCCGAGCGGCAGGGACGTGATCAACTTGGAGGTCGGCTTTGGCACGTTGAAGAAGGCGATGGCCTTCGACACGGGCAACGCCTTTTACGTCGCGGGATACAAGGAAGACCTTATCAAGGCCGGGCGGTTCTCGGAGCACGAGGACCCGCGGTACATGCACAAGACGATGGTTGCTTCTGGCGCCACGGACAGCTTCGACTGGTGGGCTCACGACTTCACCATCGGCGGAATTCCCGTTCAACACGCAGTGTGGAGCATCCACGATCTGCCTTCTGCGGACGTAACTTCCGGCGGGACGATCGGCATTCGCTTCATCCGGGACTTCAACGTGACGGTGGATTACCGGCGCAGGCACCTGTGGTTCGAGCGCATCTCGGACGGAGGCTTCGTTCCGCCGCCCGGTGAGCCAGGGTTGCGGGCCTACTTCGATTCCGATCGCGGCAGGTGGGTAGTTTTTACTACCAAGTCCGACTCGCCTGCGGCCAAAGCAGGGATCAAGGAAGGCGACGTCATTCTAGACGTTGCCGGCAAGGACCTCCGCGTAGCCACGCACAAGCAGTTCGAAGACTTGCTGAACGGCCCTCCGGGCAGCAAAGTGTCCATCCGTATCAGCCGCGAGGGCAACCTGATGCGCTTCGAACTGGAGCGTGCCCACCTGATCAACGGGACAGGACCGAGCCAACCTGCGGAGAGCCAGTAGCGTCGGCCAGTTCTCGAGCGCGGAGTAGCACGGCAAGCAGCATCTGGGGCGTGAGCTTGCCTGTAAAAGTATTCTGCTGGCTCGGGTGGTAGGAGGCCAGGAGAGACTTGCCGCTCAGCACCGCCTCCGCGCCGTGAGAGAAAGGTAGCGCCCTCTCGCCAGGGGAAGCCAACTCCCGCACGCAGGCCTCGTAGGCCGTTCTTCCGAGTGCCACGATCACACACAGGCGAGGAAGGAGCGATAGCGTGCGAGTGAGGAAGGGTTTGCAGTTGCGTACCTCCTCGGGAGTCGGCTTGTTGGCTGGTGGGGCGCAGTGTGTAACGGCAGTGATGTACACGTCCCACAGTCTCATGCCGTCGTCCCGGCTCACCGAGGCCGACTGAGACGCAAAACCCGCATCGAACAGCGCCTGAAACAGGAAGTCGCCACTCCGGTCGCCGGTGAAGATGCGACCCGTCCGATTGCCTCCGTGTGCGCCTGGAGCGAGGCCTACCAGCAGTATGCGCGCTTCCGGATCGCCGAAGTTGGGAACCGGACGGCCCCAATAGACATGGTCGCGGTACGCCGCTCGCTTGACCGCCGCAACGTGGCGGCAGTGTTCGACAAGCCGCGGACAGCGGGCGCATGCTACGATCGTGCGCTCCAGGGCGACAAGGTCACGCATGTTCCCCGGTTCCACGTCCTCTGACCCGTCCCTGCGGCAGGAGCCCGTGGTAGGGGACGCGAAGCGGGAGGAGAAGAAGGTTTGCACACCCTGGGTTCCCGCCTTCGCGGGAATGACAGAGTAAGCTTCGTGTTCACCCTGGTACCTGTCATCCCAGCAAATCATTTGTCGTTCCCGCGAAGGCGGGAACCCAGCATGAGTGCAGTCTAGAAGGAGCCAAGCACCGTGTACCATCTCATCGCAACATCCCTCGTGGCAATTGCCCAGGCATCGGTGCCGATCACCGTAGATAGGCTGATCTCGGACATGACGTCCCTGGACCGGTTGACACGCTTCCCCCATCCCCCATACATCACCAGGCAGGCGAGCAGCTATGACCGGGCCGCGAAGTCGCCCACCGAGAATTGGTTTGCCAACGGTGACGCCGGGCAATACATCCGAAGCGAAAAGGTGGGCGACCGCGAGGAGTGGGTTATGATGGACGCGGCCGGCCCAGGCGTCATCGTGCGCATCTGGTCCGCGAACCCTGCCGGCACAGTTAGGTTCTACTTGGACAATTCGGACAAGCCGACCATCGAGATGAAACTGGCGGACCTGCTAAGCGGCAAGACCGAGCCGTTCCTCGACCCGATTGCTCACGTAAGGTCCTCGGGTTGGAATCTTTACTTCCCTATCCCCTACTCTCGGCACTGCAAGGTCACGCTCTCCGAAGACCCCGCGGTGAGGCATGTCTACTATCACATCAACTATCGGACCTACCCATCCGGCACGCTGGTGCGCAGCTTCACGATGGCACAGGCGGAAGAGGCCGTGGCGAAGCACGACCTGGCCAAGGAGCTGATGGAACCCAGGCAGGCAGTGTCGGCATTGGGATCTCCGAGTCCGATCGCCGTCACCATCGAGCCGGGCAGATCGGCCACCATCTTCGAAGCGAAAGGACCTGCCGACATCACGGGCTTCGTCCTGAGGTGCGAGGCGGAGGATGTGGCCAAGGCGCTGAGAGGGTGTGTGCTGACCGGGGTCTTCGACGGCAAGGAGACCATCTGGGCGCCGGTCGGAGACTTCTTCGGGACGGCACCCGGTATCAATCCGTTTGACGCCGTTCCTTTGCAGGTCAATGAGAACGGAGAAATGATCTGTAGATGGATCATGCCGTTCCAGCAGGGTGCCCGCCTGCGCATCAGCAACAACACCGAAAAGCCCGTCCGCTTCCAGGGACGTGCCGCGGTGCAGCCGAGGAAGGCCGACCCGAGCCGCCTTCTGTTCCACGCGAAGTGGCGCACCGAAAAAATGCCCACACGCCCTATGCGCGATTGGAACTACCTGACGGCGACCGGCAGGGGCATCTTCGTGGGCAACTCCCTGCACGTCACCAACCCTGTGTCGCCATGGTGGGGCGAAGGGGACGAGAAGATATACATTGACGGCGAGACGTTCCCGAGCACCTTCGGCACGGGGACCGAAGACTACTACGGCTATGCCTGGTGCAATCCGACTCCCTTCTTCCACCTGTACCACAACCAGCCGAGGTGTGACGGGCCAGGCAATAAGGGACATACCCTGGTCAACCGTTTCCACATCTTGGACGACTACCCGTTCAACACGTCGTTCCGCTTCGATATGGAGGTTTGGCACTCACAGCAGACGCAGGTCGACTACGCAGTGACGGTGTACTGGTATGCCACGAAGGAGAGTACGGACGGCTTTCAGCCCGCGTCTGTCCACGACCTCGTGATTCAGCCGGTGCCGGAGCGCATCCGCGTGCCCGGCGCCATCGAGGGCGAGAACTTGCGCGTTGTGGAGTGCACCGGCGGCATTCACGAGCGCCAAGGGATGGCGGACGTGGCATCGAACGACGCGCACCTGTGGTGGCGCGACGGCAAGCCCGGCGACAGGCTGAAGCTCGCTTTCGAGGCACCGGGAAGTGCACCGTTCTCCATCGTAGGTAACTTCTGCAAGGCTGCCGACTACGGGATCATCCAGTTCTACGTCAACGGCCAGAAGGTCGGCGGACCCGTTGACTTCTACAACGACGGCATAGTGTACGAAAAGCGCGTGATCGGGGTGGTGGACCTGAAACGCGGTGAGAACATCCTGGAAGCCGAGATCGTTGGCGCCAACGAAAAGACGATCAAGCGCTACATGATGGGCCTAGACTATATCGTCGTCGAACTCGTGCCTTAGAGGATCGCCGGGCTGACACAACGGACGGGAAACGACGTCTAATACTGGGAGAGCCGCCGCAAGCCGGTCTGCGGTGGCGGGAGGTTCGCTATGCGTGTAGCCGTGGTCATCGCTGCAGTGGCGCTGCTGCTCGGCGCCTGGGCGCAGGGACAGGACAAGGCGTCGCCCGGGCCCAAGATACGCGTCGCCGTCATAGACATCGAGTTTCGGCCCAACACCTACAATTTCGGCTCCTATCAGATGCCCGCCGAGTTCCGTGCCGGACTCATCGAGAAGATCAGCGACGAGCTGAATAAGACGGGGCGCTTCATCGTGTTGGAGCGGCAGATTCTGGACGAGATCCGCCAGGAGCGCGGCATCGCTGCGGAAGCCGGCAAGGAGCGCGACCGGCTCCCAATCCAGCCTGCTCAGCTCTTGATCAAGGCCGTGATCACCGAGTTCACGTTCAGCGAGCGGGGCGCCGGGGTCGGGTTCGATGTGAGCGGCGTCGGGAAGGTCCGCGGGCGCGTGACCGAAGGCTTCTGCCGCGTAAACCTTCGGGCCATTGACCCATTCACGAGCGAAGTCGTCGCTTCGAAGGATGGGGATGGCCGGGCCACCGCCGGCTCGGTCGGCTTCGACGCGAGCGTGAGCGCGATCCTGTCGAATGTCGAGGTGTTCAACGCGAGCCCACTGGGCCGGGCCACCACCAAGGCCATCGAAGGCGCCGTCAAGAACCTGACGGGCGAGATCGCGGACCTGCCGTGGTCTGCACGAGTGATTGACGTGGACGAGGGGCAGGTTTTCGTGAACGCGGGCGAGTCCGACGGGCTTGCCGTGGGCGACACGCTGGCGGTGGTGCGGACGACGAAGGTGGTGCGCGATCCGGAAACCGGCGAAGTGCTGGGCATGGAGAGAGCCGAGGCCGGCACGCTGCGGGTGAAAGAGCTTCGACCACGCTACTCGATCTGCATCGTGTCTTCTGGAGATGCTCCCAAGGTGGGGGACGCCGTTACTCTGCAGAAGGCCTGGAAAAGCGGGAAGTAACCTGAAGACTGGTCGGGGCGGTGAGACTCGAACTCACGACCTTCGGCTCCCAAAGCCGACGCGCTAACCAAACTGCGCTACGCCCCGTCACAGGGACTGATCTTACCCCTGATGCGACTTCGTGAACCTGTGGCGTGTTCCCCTCTGGCCTGAACCAGAGCCGTGATAGAATGGGAGCCATCATGTCGGCATACAGTTCCGTGAAAAGGAACAAGCGACGGTGAAGCGCGCGTTTCTTCTCGTCGCACTGGCCGCCTCTGCGGCTCAATCACAGGCGTGGGTAACCGAGCGGGTGTCCATCTCCTATGCAGGCACGGAGGGCAACGGAGCCAGTACGTACGCATCGGTGAGCGGTGACGGGCGATTCGTCGCCTTCCACAGCAGTGCATGGAATCTCGTGCCGGACGACACCAACGGCACTACCGACGTCTTCGTGCGGAACACGGTAGCAGGAACTACGGAACGGATTAGCGTTTCGTCCACGGGCACCCAGGCGAACGGCCTCTGCAACTACCCGGCGATCAGTGCCGATGGGCGCTACGTAGCCTTCCGCAGCTCTGCCTCCAATCTCGTCTCGGGCGATACCAACGGCATCCGCGACATCTTCGTACGGGACCGGTTGCTGGGGACGACCGAGCGTGTCAGCCTCTCGAGCGCCGGGGCACAGGCCAACGGGGACAGCGACTTCCCTGCTATCAGCTCGGATGGGCGGTATGTGGCGTTCGAAAGCGCTGCAACCAACCTCGTCACCAACGACACGAATGACAGACTGGACGTGTTCGTTCACGACCGCCTTACCGGAGCCACCGAGAGGGTCAGCCTGACGTCCGCCGGCTCACAGGGCAATCGAGGCAGTATGCGCGCTTCGATCAGCGCGGACGGGCGTTTCGTCGCGTTCCACAGCTACGCCACCAACCTGGTGCCCGATGACACCAACGGCGCGATAGACGTGTTCGTGCGGGACAGGTTGAACGGTACCACGGAGCGAGTGAGTGTCTCATCCGGCGGGGTGCAAGGTAATGGTGATAGCATGAACGCTGCGATCAGCGCGGACGGCAGCACAGTAGCATTCCAGAGCGATGCATGGACGCTGACGAACGGTGATACTAACGCTGTGCAGGACGTGTTCGTTAGGGATCGGCTATCTGGAACGACCCACCTGGTATCCGTGTCGTCACTCGGCGCACAAGGGAACGGCGGCAGCCTGGGCGCATCGGTGAGTGGTGACGGGCGCTTTGTGGCATTCCACAGTGCCGCATCCAACCTGGTACCCGGGGACGACAACGCGCATCAGGATGTGTTCCTATACGATCGCTCGAACGGCACCACTCAGATGTTGACGACGTCGCCAGATGGATTGCCTGGTAACCATGACAGCAAAGCACCTGCTTTGAGTGGTGACGGAAGGTCCGTGGTCTTCGAGAGCCTCGCTTCCAACCTGGTGGAGGACGATACGAACGGACAATGGGACGTCTTTATCACGCGCGCCGATGGTGCGCCGGAGATCACGATCTCGGGCACCGTGCGCTTCATGCACCTGTCCGGTCAGGCACCGATTCCACCCTCAGTGGAGATACGAGTTGCGCTGGACGGTGGAAGCCCTTACTACCAACTGATAAGTCTGGGACCTACGGGAACTTTCGCGCTCACCGTGCCGGCAGGGACGCAAACCTGCACCTTATCTGTAAAGCACACCCACTGGCTTCGCAGAACAGTGCCGGTCGACACCTCGATCGGTAACGTGCAAAACGTGGAAATGGTCCTGCCGAATGGTGACGCAAACCCTGACAACGGCGTGGATCTGCTGGATCTCAACCGCATCCTCAATCTCTTCGGACGGCAGGATGCGCTGGCCGATCTGGACGAGGATGGCGTGGTAGGTATCAGCGACCTAAACATCGTCCTCGTCGGCTTCGGCACGCACGGGGATCCGTGACAGGACCGGCCTCCTTTCGTCATACTCAGCCCGTCGCGGATAGCTGTTGTCTGCCACGTCGTCGCTGTCCGTCATTGACCTATTGCGGACATCCTACCATACACTACCGTCATGCTGAGCTCGTCGAAGCATGCAGCCGGATGCCGCGACCGTGGTGGGTGATCGCAAGAGGACACGGCGTGCGAGAGGGCAAGGCTCGCGCAGGCCCAAATCGGGGGCCCGCCGTCCGGCGGCAGGAAACCTGAGAGAGGCGGAGAACCGCTTCAATCAACATCTTGAATACGAAGGGCTTGCGATGGGTTATCTGTCCGAGTTCATCTGCCTCATCGAGCGCTTGCGCGAGCGTGCAGAGAAGCACAGGGACTATCTGGCCAACAACGAGGCTGCGACGCGAGCCTGCCTGGTGGACCCCGTACTGCGCCTCCTCGGTTGGGACGTGTCCGACCCGGAGCAGGTGTGCGTGGAGTACAAGGTGGAGGGCAAGTCTGCGGACTACGCCCTGATGCGAGATGGTAAGCCCCTGATCTTGATCGAGGCAAAGAGTCTAGGTGCCAAGCTCAAGGACGACTTTTGGCAGCTCGCCGTCTATGCCGCTAAGACGGGAGCAGTGCTCGGCGTCATGACCAACGGTGACGAGTGGGTATTCCTGGACCCCAACAACGTCTCGCAGCCACAGAAGGCGAGACTTCACCTGTCTCGACGCGAGGACCATCGAACCTGTGCGCTGCTCTTCCTAGAGCAGTTGGACACCCAAGCCTCCAGCAAGCTCCCTCCGCCGCCGCAGGGGCATCGCACCCCGCCGGACTCCTTGACTTCCAGCAAGCCCCCCGAGCAGCTGCAGGCTATTGGGCTAACGCAGTTGGAGCGGCAACTGAGCGAGCTGGCCCCTGATCTGCACGCTCCCAAGGTGCGGGCAGTCGCGGTGCCGTCACGCGCAGACCCTCTTGCTGTCACGTCCTATGCGGGCTTGCTGTGCGCCGTGGCAGAGACCTATTTTCAGCAAATCACTGAGCGATTGCCCATAACTCAGACCAATGCCTCACGCCAGTACATTGCTGCCCGGTCGCCACTGCACGGGACCGGAGTGCGGTTCCGGGCGAGCAGGGAACTCACAGGCACCGGCGGTCAAGAATCGTTCTACGTCAACGTCCACGCCAAGGCGCTGAGACTTGTTCGCTGGACGATCCGGCTGCTCACAGTCATAGGAGTTAGCCCAGACGAGGTGACGGTCGAGCTCGCTTAGCCCTTCACCACTCCAATCGGGCGGAGGCGGGCGACGCGGCGGGAGATACCGACGGCCTCGCAAACCTCGACCACGTCCGCCACGTCCTTGTACGCGTAGCTGGCCTCCTCGGCAATCAGACCCTTGTCCTTCGCTCGCATGTAGATACCTTGCTCTTGCATCCACTTGCTCACGTCCGACGAGGCCATCGTCTGCTTCGCCTTGTTGCGACTCATCAGCCGCCCCGCCCCGTGGCACGTAGAGCCGAAGGTCTCGCGCATCGCCTGCTCCGTGCCCACTAACAGGTAGGAGTAGCGACCCATGTCACCCGGGATCAACACCGGCTGGCCGACGTGCCGATACCTCGCTGCGACGGCGGGGTTGCCGGGCCCGAAGGCGCGCGTCGCGCCCTTCCGATGCACCCACACACGTCGCTCCTTACCATCCACCACGTGCGTCTCGTACTTGGCGATGTTATGTGCAACGTCGTACACTTGCCGGATGCCGAGCTTCTTGGCCTGGCTCTTGAACACCTTCTTGAACGCTTCGCGCACCCAGTGGGCAATGGCCTGACGGTTCGCGAGGGCGAAGTTGGCCGCGCACGCCATCGCTGTCAGGTATCGCTGCCCCTCCGGCGACTTGACCGGCGCACACGCGAGCTGCCTATCGGGAAGCTCGATGTCATATCGCTTGATGGCGCTCTGCATCTCGTCCAGGTTGTCCTGACACGTCTGGTGACCGAAGCCCCGGGACCCGGTGTGGATCATCACGCAGATCTGACCGACGCGGTCGATCTCGAAGGCGTGTGCGGCGACCTCGTCGTATATGTGATCCACTACCTGAATCTCCAAAAAGTGGTTGCCGCTGCCAAGCGATCCGATCTGTGGCTTTCCGCGCTCCATCGCCCGCTTGGTCACTGCGTCCGGGTCGGCGCCTTCCACGTGACCCTGCTGCTCGCTGCGGTCGAGGTCCTCTTCCCAACCGTATTCGTTCTCGATCATCCAGCGGGCACCCTCGGTGAGCACCTTCTTCAGGTCCGATGCGTCGAGGGTGATCTGCCCGTGGCCGCCGAAGCCCGTCGGCACATCGCGGAAGATTTGGTCCACCAGCTCCTTGATCTTCGGCTTCACCTCGGTCTCGCTCAGGTCAGTGCGTAGCAACCGCACTCCGCAGTTGATGTCGAAGCCCACACCGCCGGGTGAGATAACTCCCGTCTCTGCATCGGTTGCAGCCACTCCACCGATCGCGAAGCCGTAGCCCCAGTGGATGTCCGGCATGGCCATCGAGCGGCCCACGATGCCCGGCAACGCGGCAACGTTCGCCACCTGCTCGGGCGCCTTGTCCGCCAGGATGTGTTGCAGCAGCGTCTCGCTGGCGTAGATGATGCCGTCCGTGCGCATCCAGGGCCGTGCGCTCTTGGGGATCAGCCAGCGGTGATCATCCAGCTTATGAAGCAGCTTGTGCGTATCGGTTTCTACCACGGTTACCCCTCTCGGAGTCGGAATCAAGGGTACCAGACTCGGGATGCAGATAGGCTGTTCCGATCGGTCCTAGCCGGGCAAAGTCGAGAGGCCTATCCCCTGACCGTGGCAGGCTCCGGGCCGAAGGGCTCGAACTCGGGCGGCAACTGAACGGCGTTGCGTCCCATATCGAAGGCCGTGAGGTTCGTGTCGGCGCCCTTTCGCAGGCGTTCGGCAATCACGTGACGCCAGATGTCGGGCGCTAGCGGCAGGAACTGGGAAAGCGCCCCCAGCATGTAGGAGTTGACGACCCGGGGATCGCCTAGCGTTAGGCTCACGGCCCAGGCATCTAGGGCAATTACGCTGATGCCCATCTCGACGAGGCGATCCAACACATCGTCGGGATAGGGAGCCTTGCCGCGGGCCATCACCGCAGAGGGCACCTTGTGTGTACAAGCGAGCACCACTCCATCCGGCCGCAACATGTGCGCGTAGCGAGCGGCCTCCATCGGCTCCAGTCCCAGGATGATATCAACTTCGCCCGCGGGGATCACCGGCGAAAGGATGGGTGTGCGACCGATACGAACATGGCTGTTCACCTCGCCACCGAGCTGAGACATGCCGTGTACGTCTGCCTTTGCTGCGTACCCCAGGTGATTGAGCCCGAGTTCAGCGATGATGGCACTCGCGGTAAGCACTCCCTGCCCACCAACACCTGCGACAAGGATATTCGTAACAGCTCGGCGTTCATGGGTAAGCGGTGCGACCAACTTCGTCATCGGTGCCAGACTGTCCGACACGTGCGACGTGTAGTCCTTGCCATGATGGATAGCGCTGAACTTCTCCGGACACACTTGCGCACACACCGAGCACCCCGTGCAGAGGTCGGGGCGGATCGCGGGCTTCCCGTCCGCCATAGCTATTGCTGGACAGTTCAGATCCAAACAGATACCACACGCCATGCAGCGTTCGCGATCGATGGTATATGCCTCGCCGGGGCGGAATAGGTCTCTTTCTCGATTGCACACGCGGTTGGTGATCAGCACAGACAGCTCGGGCTTCGCCATCTCCTTCTTGAATGTCTCGAGCGTGCCTTTCAGGTCGAAGGGGTCCACCACCTTTACGTTGGCCTTCTTTACCCCCAATCCGACCACGTAATTAGCAATGTTCAGGGCAGACACGTTCTCTCCGCGCATCGTCTTCGCGGTGCCTGGGTGATCCTGGCCGCCGGTCATGGCGGTGTAGCTGTTGTTGAAAACTAGGATGTTGCCGCGGCCGCCGTTGTGTGTGATGTTCAGAATGCCAGGCGAGCCGGAGTGAAACAGCGTGGAGTCACCGATGAGCGCCCAGTTGGCGCCAATCTCGTCGTTGGCTTTCTCGTAGAGCTCGCGCGCAAGCTTCTTAACCTCGGGTGGAAACGACTTGAGCAACTCGCGCCAGGCAGTGCGGTACTTCGGTCTGGTCACCACGCCCTTCAAACGCAGTTCGCCGTCCTCCCAGCGAACGAGGTCCTGCTCGGCGAGGGGGCCCGTGATGTGAGAGCTAACATCCGCCGTCGAAGCCGAATACCACTTCTGCTCCAAGCCACACACCATGCCGTGCATATGGGTGATGCTGGCGCCCATGCATGTCAGAGTTCCCATCTCACCGAGCGAGTAACATCCTATATCGCCCGCCCGGTTCACCTTCGGTAGACGCTTGCGTTTGCGCTCCTTGTCCAGCAGCGCAAGTACCTCGTAAGTAGCGTTGTGTGGGCAGCCGGGGCACATCACGGGCGGACGTCGCGGGATGCTCAGGGGCTCTCGCGGATGTAAGTCCAGGCCCGTAAAGTAGCGCCGCACCGCGGCGGGCTCCAGCTCCTCGCCGCACCATGGGTCCTGCTTGCCACGGCATTTCACGCCGAGCAATCGAACCTCCCTTTCGAGAAACCTCGCACCTTCTTCCAGGACGATGACCTCCTCGACCTGGCTCGCGAAGCGAAGGATCGTCTCTTTCGGCACCGGGTACAGAAAGCCGATTTGCAGATGGGAGGCTTCGGGGAACATCTCCTGTGCGTAGCGAGTCGCGACGCCCGTCGAGACGACTCCCAGCCGACGGCTGCGCATGCTCTGCCTATTTAGCGGCGATGCGTCGGACATCGCTGCCAGACGCGGTAGGAACTCGGTAACCACGCGTCGGTTGGATGGCATGGCGTTGGCCGGGACCGACTTGTGGTGAGGCTCTGGCACGAACTGCATAACGGGGTGCTGCTCGCGAACTGCCTCGTCTTCAGAAACCTCCACGAGAGTAGTCGAGTGTGCGATGCGCGTAGTGATCCATAGCGCGAAGGGGTAACAGAGCTCGCGGCTCATCGCTAGGGCGGCGCGAGTCATCTCCCAGCAGTCCTGACTATCGGCAGGTGATAGGATGGGCATGTCGGCCATATATGCGAACAAGAAGCGAGTGTCTTGAGCGTTCTGCGAGCTGTGCATCCCTGGGTCGTCCGCCACCACTACCACTAGCGCTCCGCCTTCTAGCAGACGTGTTCTGGCGAAGTTATTGATGTAGTCTGCGGCTACGTTCGCACCCACGTGCTTGAAAGCGATCATCGAGGCACCGCCGACATAAGCCGCCCCCTGCGCAACCCCTGCCGACACGGCCTCGTTGGTGCTCCACTCGCCATACAGGTCTGGTAGCGTGCCGATAGTCTCCCCGATCTCCGTGCTAGGGGTGCCTGCGTAGGCGGCGAAGACGTTCAGACCCCGCGTCCATGCGGCCTTCGCGATGGCTTCGTCACCCAGCATGAGATGCCTGCCAGGAACGATCGGTTGTCGTGCGGAGTGCGTCATTACTACCCCCTTATCACTTTCTGAAAGCCAGCCGCTGCTTCACCCATTCTGCTAGCGCATACACGGCCCTTTCTGCACCACGAAACACGGGTATGCCGTGTTCTCCCAGGTACCTATCCAGTCCATCGTACAGCGACCCTCCGTTGATGGACACGACGATCGGCTTGGTCGTTCGCTGCCAAAGGCCCACCAGCAGAGGACCGATCTTCCCTTCTCCCTCGTAGGGTGGCAGCGTCCCGATCATCGCATTTCCGTGAGGTGTGATCGCCACGAGTGCCATATCGTAGAGCGGATCGGCGAGCGCTGCCTCGACTGCCTCGACGTACCCCTTATCCGGTGTCATCGGCCCAACATCCGCCGGGTTGTTGTGCGGGTCTATCGTTCCCTTCAGGTACACGGACAGCTTCTCGACTATCGTCTCCGGATGCGCCATTCTGGTAGGCGATGGCAACTCGAGCCCACACTCTGCAGCAGCATCGGCCACCAGCACCCCTTCGTATCCTGCGCTGTTCACGACGAACAGCTTGTTACCCATCGGTGTTCGATCGGCCAACAGCGAGGCCATCTCGGACAAGTCTATGAAGCGATCGTCGCTGTCAGCCACGATCGCACCTACCTGCTGCATGGCAGAGCGAAAGACGGTGTAGGAACCACCCATGGAGGCCGTGTGAGAGCGCGCCGCCTCAGCACCCTTCTCCGTCTTGCCCACCTTCTGTACGATCACGGTCTTGCCACGGTGTACGCAACGCTCTACTGCCGTGAAGAATCTGCGCCCGGCACCGGGGCCGAAGCCCTCCACATAGGCGCTGACAACCTTCACGTGCGGGTCGGCCGCTGCCAACTCGAGGCCGTCTGCGGCATCCACCTGATACGAGTTCCCCAGCAGTAGCGCCCAGCGAAAACCGAGATGGGGTGTCTTGTCTAAGAACGAAACGAATCTAGCACCGCTTTGCGCTACCAGTGCTAGGTTATTTTTCGACGGGTCTGCAAAGGAGGGAATGGTCATCCGATCGGGTGGTAGGAAGTCCACCTTCACGTCGCCGTCCGAGCCCGTGTTGGAGTAGAGTGCCATGGTATTCGGGCCGATGACGGGAATGCTGCCGTAGCGCGCGATTACCCTGCGAAGCTCTGCGCCCCCCTCCGCGCCGGCTTCCGTCTCATCGAAGCCGCCCGTGACGATGAGCGCGCAGCCGATATCCTGCCCGTATGCCTCGTAGGCCTCCTCCAAAGAAGCGCTGGTGAAGCGCGCCGGCACCGCGAACACCGCGAGGTCCGCCGGGCCAGTCTTCTCGTGGGCTTCGGCGAACGTTTTGTACACGGGCCTGCCCGCAACCTCGCCGCCTTTCGGGTTCACTGCCACCGCTTCGCCCTTGAACTCGCGCGTCAACCGCTCGAACAGCGTCCGCCCGAGGTTGGAGGTGTCGGAGGTCGAGACCCCTGCCACCACGATGCGCTTGGAACCGTGCATGGTTCGGCTAAGGCGAAGAAGGTCGGGACGTTGCTTGGCCGGTTCTTGGTACTCTCCGACGTTGAGTAGCAAGTCCAGCGCGTAGGGACCGGTAGGCGATGGCACCAGCGGATTGATCTCCAGGTCGCGGATCACCCGGCCCTTACCGCTCATATTGAAAAGCCACACCATGATCCCGAAGTTGAACATTCGCGTGCTGGCCGGACCAGGCGACACCAGGGGTGGGTTCCCACGGAAGCCGCGGAACCAGTGAGTGGCTAGCGGCAGACTGAGCAGGAGTCTCTCGATGTCTCGCGCTTTGAAGTCCTGCGAGGGAATCCACGATACCGTAGTTCGACGAAGCTCCGTCAGCGTGCCACCTTCACCGAAAGTGACGACCGTGCCGAACTCGTCGTCCCACGTTGCCGCCAGCAACCCCTCGCCCGCATAGGGCACCTTGACACGCTCGCTCACCTCTACCGCTTCGACTGGAGTGCCGAGTTTCTTAGACACCTCGTCTACGAAAACCAGTAGTGAGATGCGGTCTGGCGCATCCAGGAAACGAACGCCGCCGAAGTCGGACTTATGAGGAACCCTTGGCAGCGCAAGCTTGACCACCACCGGCCCTGGGGGCATGGCGGCCTGCGCCTGCTGGAACGCGGCCTCGGTCTCCAACTCCTGCACCGACACAACCAGCGAGCGAGGGAACTGGATGCCGATCTCCCTCAGTGCGAGCTGGGCGTGGAATTCGTCTGGACAGGCATCGAGAATGGCCGCAGCGCGCGAAGCCCTAAAGAAAGGTTCCGCGGAGTCCTGATCCGACACGTCCTCGGACGTGAGAACGCTGGGGGTGTCCGGAGGGGCACCGTGCTCCTCCCGATAGGAGATCACGGCCTCGTGCATCTCCATCAGCGCTGAGGGGTTCAGTTCGTCAGGGCAACTCATCAGGAAGCCTCGCCGTTGAGACTTATGTAACCCACAAGATCATTATATCCCATTCAACCTCGGCGCCCGACGCGGTCCCGACCTACTTCGGCGGATAAACGGGTAGATCCGGGGTACGGGAGAGCACGATCGCGTCCAGGCCTAGAAAGTAGCCCGAGGACCGGTCGTTCTTGCCGGCGGCCGTGAAAGTGAGCCAGTGCGCCCCTTTGCGAAGCTGTACTCTGGGTAAGCGGTGTTCTTTGCCCGTGACCGTGTCGGCGGAGTAAAGCGGCAGGCCCGAGCCCTCCTTCTCGTCGTCCAGCGTCACGCGATAGTCCCCGTAGTCGTACGAGTGCACCATGGAGAGGGTGATCTCGTAGGTGCCGTCCTCAGCCACCTCGAACGGAACGATCACCTTCGCTCCCACCTCTCTGCCGCGGAAGAACAGGATCTTGCGCGTCCAGCCGAGGGTCTGCACCACTGCCTCGCCGCCGCTCAGCTCCACGTTGCCGGCGTCCAGCGCGACCTCGGGCTGAATGATCGTCGCGTTGCCGAACGGAAGCCGGGCGGCCCCGACCGGAATGTCACCCGCGGGCACGGGCGGTAGCTGGTACCAGAAGGCGACCAGAGCGAAGTAGTCGTCACGCTCCTCGAAGCTGCCCACCACCGACCAGTCGTCACGGTGCACCCACCCTCGGTGCTCCAGCTCGAAACGAAGCGATTTCTGGAACGGCACCGGGTCGGCGATGTGCCAGCGGTACGCCGTGATGCGCGAGCCCATACCGTGCCCTTCGTAGATGGGCACTCCGGCATACAGCGCGTTGTCCTCGCGGAAGCCCCATGCGTCCGAGAAGTAGTCCTCGGTGCCGGTGCCTTCCAGACTGGGCTTCTCCTCGCCGTCTACGTACCAGTAGTCGTCGCCTTCGCCGAACCATCCCAAGTGATTGGTGACGACCGACATGACCGTGCCGACGTAATGACCGTGTCCGGTGGTCTCCAAGACGGTTAGGTTCTTCCCTTTCGGCCCGGGCTGGTACTGGGTGTAGCGGGCGTGGAAGTAGCCGACGTCATCTGGCAGGTTACTCAGGCTCCGCCAGTCCACCTGGAAGTAGAACAGCCCAATTCGCTCTGCACCTTCGTTCGTAACGGTCACCTTGGCGTGCTGCTTGAACGGCATCGGCCAATAGCAGTTCTTCGCGCGACCCTCCGACACGTTCGTGACCATGGCCGACTTCACGTTACGCTCGAATCCGTGTCCCACCGCGAAGAAGTCTCCCAACGGCACGTCCACGGATGGCTGCTCGGCGCCGTCCCAATAGATGCGCAGTCGGAGCAATCGTGGCCAGGCGTACTCGCTGCCGTCCAGCGTCATCCAGACGTGGGTGATGGCGCCGGGGCCGTCCACGTCCAAGAGCACGCGCGTCTCGCCCGGCTGCAACGGGCGGTTGTCGTAGTTGCTGGCGAAGTCGGGGTCGTTGGACGATGACCGCTGGGCCTTGTAGTCCTTCAACCTGGCCAGATCGAGGTCGGCGGTGCCAGCGGTCTGTAGAGGCTGGGCGCTCAGAGGTGCGATGAGAACGAGCAGTAGAAGCATCGAGCAGCACTTCACTTCGGGAGTTCCTCCAGTGCGTCGCGTGGGAGACTGAACGGCACTCCATTCGCCACGGGACACCGCTCCCCTTCGGAGGCCTCAGTGTGGCTCCGGCGTCCTCGCCGGAGGGCTCAGTGTGGCTCC
This sequence comes from Fimbriimonadia bacterium, assembly GCA_039961735.1. Lineage (NCBI taxonomy): Bacteria > Bacillati > Armatimonadota > Fimbriimonadia > Fimbriimonadia bacterium. The sequence continues at coordinate 267 of JABRVX010000020.1, read as the reverse complement.
GGCGTCCTCGCCGGAGGCCTCAGTGTGGCTCCGGCGTCCTCGCCGGAGGGCACATGGAGCATCGCCGGGACGGCGATGCCACGTGACCGAAACCACTTGCGCTCCCGCTGTCTTCCCGCGAGGCGAGGAAGACGGGATTGGCTCTTGTATTCACACATATACAGGATTGTCTTCCCCGCGAAGGCGGGGAACCAGCCCTCGGGACGCGGCGATCGTGCGCGTGAGACGGGGCACCACGAGACCACCCTTACAAGGCTTGACAAGGGC
>JABRVX010000019.1 GCA_039961735.1 Fimbriimonadia bacterium | reverse complement strand
GCGGCCTCGCACCCCGCGTGACCACTCCCCACGACGATGACCTCGAAGTCGGTCTGCTTCACCGGGCGGAGTCTACCGCCGGTTCGCGAGGCCGAGAGCCTTCGTGAGTTCCTGTTCCCTTTCGTGGGAGCGATCCTGCCGCGTACGTAGCCTGCGACAAGCGCCGAGACCGACCTCAAGGGTCGCGAGCCTGTGACGCGATTGTGGGCGGATGCGTTGCCACCAAGTTGAATCCGTGGTAGAATGACTGGGAGAGCCGCGCCGGCCCCCACTGCGCGGTTGGCGTGCGCGGTCTCCCGGGAAGGAGCGAATGCGATGTTTGGACCTCTGGATGCTCGCGGCGTGGCGCCTGCGCTCGTTGCCGCCGCGCTGCTGCTGCCCCCCCCCACGCTAGGGCAGCCCGTCCCGAATGCCCCCTGGCCTATGATGGGCCACGACGCTAGGCACACCGGTCGGACGACGGTGGTTCCAGCGAACCCGGCCCTGCGGGGCACGATCAAGTGGATCTACGACCCCAACGACACCCACAACGACCCCGACGAGGTGGACGCCATCCATGCCGGAGCGGCCATCGGCCCCGACGGCAAGTTGTTCTTCGGAACGACTCATGGTCGTTTCATCTGTCTGAACAAGGCGACAGGCCAGAGGCTCTGGTCCTATCCCCCGCCAAGCCAGCCGCCCGCCTCGGCGCACGAGCAGGGCGTGTATGGCACTCCTGCGTTGGGTGTAGCTTACTCAGCGGGGGGCGACGGCTTGGACGGTCCTCCGGGCCAAGAGCTGTACAACGTCTACTTCACAACCGACGACGGGCGCCTCTGGTGCTTTCGTGCGGACGGATCGCTGGTCTGGATCCGGCAAGTGGGTGAAGCCATAGGTGGTTCGCCGGTGATCGGCTCGAACGGCCGGATCTACGTCGCCTGGTCCAACGGGGCCACACGGAAGGCGTACGTCAGCGCGTATGATGCGGCGGGCACCTCGAAGTGGGTGCAGGAGTTGCCCGCGCATCCCACACAACTCGTTGGGGTGATTGCAGGACCTGCGGTCGGCGACAACGGCACCGTATATGTGGGCGACACCCTCGGAAGGCTCCATGCGGTTGTCGACAGAGGGACCTACGGCGAGTTGAAGTGGCCCAACCCGTATAAGAACCCAGCGGGAGCCCCCGGAGTCCACTGTGAGCCCGTCATCGGCGATGACGGCACGATCTACTACACGACCTTTTACCAGCAGGTCGGCAATGGCTTGCACGCCGTTGTCGACAACGGGCTCTACCAGGCACCCTCCAGCAAGTGGCACCACGACACCTACATGCCGCTCGACTTCCTGACTTCCGTGGCTGGGCCCTTGGGACTTGAAGCCGTGGACCCGGTCGAGGGCGGCCCTTTTTTGGACTGGACTGCCGAAGGCGCGCGCATCTGGTTCGGCACCTTCGTGGGTGGCCCGTCCAGGTTCATACGCGTCGAGGAGTGCACTGAGCCAGGCGATCCGCCCCCGCGATGGGCCGAGGGCGTGGTGGTTACCGACCACCCACTCATCAACAACGTAGACGCGGTCGGAGCATGCGCAAGGTGGTACGACGCAGAAGGCCGCATGCAGCAAGCCATCGTGATCGCATACGAAGAGCCGATCGTGTACTCCTTTAGGCTGGAGGCTCACTTCCCGGCTCCCGTGTACTGGTGGCGGCTGCTGTACCCCACGTTCCCGGACACGATCGAGCGTCCGCAGTTGAGCATTGATTCGGATGGGACCGTGTATGTGGGATCATCCCACCCGCGCTACAGGAGCGGTCGTCTGTTCGCGATCTGGGGGCCCTAAGATGAGAGCGTTGTACCCCGCCCTTTGTGCCGCCGTCGCCGTGCTGTGTGGCGAGGCCTATGGCCAGACGCAGTGGGTGCACGAGCGGCTCGCGACTTCGACCCACTACAACCCCCCGCAATCGTACTACAGCTACGTGAGCCCGGGCGGTGTGCCCGTCTACGAGTTGGTTACCGAGACGGGGCTCAACGTTTTCGCGGGGCGTACGAACGTGAGCCTGCAAGTCGAGGGAGGCTTCCACTCCGCAGGGGCGCGGGGCGTTACGGACGACGGGCTTCCGATCTGGTGGGACCACAGCCGTCTGTACGTCGGCACGGACGTGTTCGCCACTTCCGTGTCGTACGCTGCGCCCTACCAACGCGGCCGAGGAGGCCAGATCAGCTACGAGAGGTACGTGGACGGCCTATCGAAGGCGTACGTGAATCACTCCGACGTCACCACGGCGGCGCTCGGTGAGACGGGTGAAGGCAGGACGCCGTCGGTCCCGAGCCCGTCTGGCTCGGTCGCCTGGCGAGGCAGAGGTGCGAGCACCGAGGGATACTGGGACATGTTTGCGGGTACCGAGAACATGAGCGCCTTCCTTGGCGCGGGTCGCACCGCCGAGGGAGGCTGGGTGGACGATGCGGGGCACGTACTGTGGTTAGGCAGGGCTCCATCTACCGGGAATCGGTACAAAGTGTACGTGGACCGCCGCGACTTGACGACGGAGGCTTTCGGGCCCACAGCCGAAGGGATCCCCAGAGGGATGAACCGCCGGGGTGACGCCCTCTGGGAGGGCGGACCGGGCGGTCAAGTGATGCTGAACACGACCAGCGTATCCTATCCGGTGGTCGGGGCAAGCAAGCAGACAATGGCCCACGGCCTCTCCGAGGACGGTCACGTGTTGTGGTCGGCAACAGGCGGGGGTATGGACTGGAACCTGTTCCGTGACGACGTGAACCTTACCGCCACGGTGCTGGGTGCCGACGCGGCTTCCGACCCTGCGAATGCCCGCATCAACGCCACGGGTCACGTGCTATGGGGGGGCTGGCGATTCTCCGAGCACTTCGGGGGCATCTTCTACGACACGTTCAATCTGTCACGGGATGCGCTGGGGACTGACGTCTGGGAGGCTTCATCCATGGCAATCGGTGACGCGGGCCACTGCCTGTGGTGGTGGCAGACACCCGAGCAGACATACGAAGTGTGGCTCAGCACGCCGGTACCGGAGCCGAACGGGCTGACGGTGCCAATCCTGTTAGCGCTAAAGTTGCTAGTGCGGCGAGGACGTCAGGTCACGCACGCGGTCCGGCAACCGAGGCGCGCAGACGCCAACGCGGCCTCGCACCCCGCGTGACCACTCCCCACGACGATGACCTCGAAGTCGGTCTGCTTCACCGGGCGGAGTCTACCGCCGGTTCGCGAGGCCGAGAGCC
>JABRVX010000018.1 GCA_039961735.1 Fimbriimonadia bacterium | reverse complement strand
CCGAGGAGGTGTCACCACAGAGCCGCCGGATTGACCACCACTCCGAGGCGGAGCCACCACAGAGCCGCCAGACTGACCCCCACTCCGAGGAGGCGTCACCACAGAGCCGCCGGATTGACCACCGCTCCGAGGAGGCGTCACCACAGAGCCGCCGGATTGACCACCGCTCCGAGGCGGTCTCACCTGCGAGCCGCCGGGCCGCACAGAGGTCGAGCCAGAGGAACTGAATCTCGCCGGTGGCGGGCTCTTGGTCTCCGCGCCCTTCTCGGCCGGCGCCTTCGAGTCACTCTGCACGAAAACGGCGAGCGCCGCACCTACTTGCGCAGGAGCCCCAGGAACGAGGCCCATAACCGTCACGAGCAGAAGGCCCCCACCGATCCACATCGCCTTGCGAAGGACCGGGGCAATCTGTCTGCACTTCATTTCTCTCGCCTCCCAACCTTGGAGCGATCTGCTGCTCCAAGGAGTCAGACGCGCGAAGGCGGCTCCGCGTCAGCCTTTCTTTCGCTTGCCCCAGATGGCATTGTCCAGCGAGACCGGACCCCCACCGGCGCACACGAAGTAGAGGCCCATGGCCGCGAGCGCGAGGTTGTACTCGAACCCGTTGTCTTTCAGGGAGAAGCCGTGCTGCCAGTGCACCATCGCGATCGCAACAATCATTACCACGACGATGCCGAGGCCACAGAGCCGCATCAAGAACCCCAGCACTAGACCGATTCCTCCGCCGAGCTCTGCCAGAATGGCCAGGTAGCCGAGCACCGGCGGAATGCCCATCGAGCCGAAGTATTCAATCGTCTGAGCGATTGGCTGGCCCCCGAAGAGACCCACCTTGTAACCGCCGGCGTAGATGAAGATCGCGGCCAGTGCCAGCCGCAGAACCAGCGCCCCGAACTCGCGAAGCGCCTCCAAACCTCTCTTCTGCGATCCGTTGCTCATTCTTCCTCCCTCCGAGTCTCGTGCGCAGCGTCCGAGAGTGTATCCCTAGCGTTGCGAAGCAGGATTCCTTCGGCTAGCCCGAGCCGTTCGGCTTGCCGCCTGCACTCGAACGTCCGATTGCACGGGCGTAGACCGCCTCTATTCTCTCTACCATTCGCGTATGCGTAAAGTTCTCGCGCACTCGTTGCCTGCCACGATCACCCATTCGGATGCGTTGCGCGTCGTCCGAAAGCAACAGGCGGATAGCATCGGCCAGCCTCTCGCTGTCCTGCTCGATGAGCAAGCCAGTCTCCTTGTCTACTACCACTTCCTCGAGGCCGCCGGTTCGCGTCGCTATGACCGGCCGGCCCCTCGCCATAGCCTCTATGGCGACCATTCCAAAGGTCTCCTTCTCCGAAGGAAGCAACACGATCTCCATGGCGTCCATCAGTCGTGCGACGTCGTTGCGGTCGCCCGTTACCACCACATGGCCACCAAGTCCGTGGCGAGCGACGGATGTCTCGAACTCCTCACGGAAGTTCGGCTCGATGCGCCCAACGAATAGGAAACGTGCCCTGCCTTCGGACTGTATCACTTTCCTAGCGGCATCGAGAGCGACCAGGTGGCCTTTTTCGCGCGCAATCCTGCCCACCAGCCCTATGATCCGTGCATCCGGTGGGATCCCGAACTCTGACCGCACGTCTCCGGTCGTTTCGCTGTCGGCCAAGAACTCGGTACCGTTGTGGACGAGGTCAATGGCATCCGCTCGGACGCCGGTGGTGATGAGACTGTCCCGCACGGCCGCCGACACGGCGATGATGCGGGAGCCACGCCGAGCCACGAGCCGGTACACCGGGTCGCGGGTGAACACATGTGCCGTCGCTACCTGGGGCACACCGGAAAGAGCTGAAAACAACCATCCGAGGTAGGTGGCGCGAGTGAGGTGAGTGTGAACTACGTCGTATCGGTCGCGCGCCGAGTCTCTGAGAAGTGTCCGCAGCCCCGCCACAAACCCCATGCCCCGCATCTTCAGCGGCAGAACAGTAAAGCCGTCCCGTTCCAACCATCCCGTAGATGGGCACGCTACAGTCACCCGATGTCCAGCCTCATGCAACATCCGCGCGAGCAACTGGACGTGTCGCTCCCCGCCGGAGTTCTTCGTGCTCGAGACGATCTGCAGCACCCGTAGGGGGCGGTCGCTCATTCCTTCCTCAATACCAAAATGTGCTGGTGGACGATGCTCGGGATAAATGCGTATCGATAGCCGTACAGGTGGAGTTGCTTACTCACATCGTACCAGACGATGTCGGCCTTCAGCACCCAGCCTACACCTTCCAACGAGTTGGCAAGGTCAGCCGATAGAAGGTGATAACGTCCTCCTTGGTACATGTCGCCTACCATAATGGCGCAGTATCCCTTCGGTCGCAGCAGTTCGAGGCAGTGTGAGAATGCAGTGGTCATCTCCTCCAGCCACTCCCTCTTGCCCCGAATTTCCCTCTCGTTGAAGCGACTCAGCTTCTTGCGCAGGCGCCTCTCCTCGGCCTCTTGCCCGAACCTCTTCCACTTTCCGTTGGAGCGTTTGGCCGTATCCATGTTCCAGAAAGGGACGTCCGTTAGCACGAAGTCGAACGGTCCTCGGAGCGACGGCAGCACCTGGAGGCAGTCGCCGACATGTGTCTCCTGTGGCGCCAAGCCCTCGCGTCGGCAGACCTCCTGGTAGATGTCTACCCACCGCCGCTCGATCTCGATCCCGACGGCACGCCGTCCCATGACCGAGGCCCCGAGCAGGGTCCCGCCGACCCCCATGAACGGGTCCAGAACGCTCCCCCCACGTTTGGTGAAGGTCCGGATCAACTCCGCGCACAGCTCTGGCGGCTTCTGGCCACCGTGCCGACTGCGGAGTTCGAACTGAAACGATGGCGGATATGCCTTGGGGATCACCGAGCGCGTCGAGAACACCCACTCGCGTCCCGTAAGATCATTCAGTCGGTTGCGCGAGTCGTAGAGTCCTCGGCTGGTGCCGTCGGGTTCGAATAGCTCCACAATCTCAGTCGACATACATCGAAGCGCTTCGCCGGAATGTGGGCGGCCTCCTACATCGCTTCGATTTGCGGCTGGCCGGTGACGAAAACGGGGCCGCTTCCGAGCCAGCGCACCGCAAGCATTCCGCCCTTCGAGACCACGCACAGATCGCCCTGATGCAACAGCCCATAGGTGACCGCGGCTACTGCGGCCGAGCCGGTCCCACATCCGAGTGTTTCGCCTACCCCACGCTCCCAAATCCGCACTCGCACGCTGCCTGGAGCCAGGACCTGCACCCACTCCACCGAGGTGCGCTCCGGGAAGACAGGGTGGTTCTCCAGTTGGCGGCTGAGCATCTCGAATTCAGTATTCTCGGGCAGCGAGTCTATGATGATCACCGAGTGCGCGGTGCCCGTGGACACCGGACGGATGGGATGTGGAAAGTCGGGCAGTAGGACTTCGGCGGGCAACGGATCGGGCAGCGAGATCGGGATGGAACTCGCGAGGCGGGACGGTTCAGGCAGACTGATCGTCACCGCAAGTGGCTCGCCGGCGTCCACTTTCAGCGCGATCGGAACGTCCGACTCCCCGTGACGAATCGCAAACTCCTGCCGATGGACGGCACCCGTGAGCCATGCGTATGCCCCGGCGCAGATCAATCCGTTGCCACAAAAGTCCTCTGTGCCGTCCGGGTTGAACATCCGCAAACGCAGTGGCTCACCCGGCTCGAACACCAACAGCCCGTCACACTCGGCCCGAGTGCGGTCTTCGCCCCAGCAAACGTCGAGAGCCAGCGCCGACCAGTCGTGCTCAACGGTCTCTCGTAAGTCCACGAGCAGGAATCGGTTCTGCACGGAGGACACGCGGTGAAACTTCATCGGCGGCCTAAGCGCGGGTCTCGTCGAACACGAGGTCCGCAGGCACCCTGCCATCGTCGTCTAGGAGGTACACCCATACGCCGCGGCACGGGTGCAAACAGCGGAGCACCTTCACCATCAGTTCGTTTTCTCCCCGTCGCAGCTTGGCGCTAGCGATGTAGGGTGGTTTTGGCAGAGGCACTGCTTGGTGATGGTCGTGGTACCACAGCTTCTTCTCGCGGTTGACCCATAACACCAGGCCATCGTCTGTGGCGGCGACGATGCGCACCGGTCTCGCTTCTCCGCTAACCACGATGGTCCGGAGGTACACGACTCCGGGGCTATCGCCGAAGTCCTCGGCCAGCGGTATCCAAGGCCCTTCCACCCAGCGCGGCTGCCATTTGCCGGGCAGGTTCGAGCGAAGCATGAACACCTCGTCCCGACCGTACACGTCCTCGGCGCGATAGTGCTTGTCGAAGGCCGTGCCTTCGGGGTTCGGAAACGGTCCGACAACCATCCACCCGTTCGGACGCAGGAGTGTTGCCTCGAACGAGCAGTCCCCAATTCGCATCGCAAGCCTTCCCGGCTGCGGCGTGTGACCCGAAGGCGATTGCGCCACGACGCAGAACTCGTAGGCAGACCCGGGCCGCAGCAATGCGGGCTGTGGCCGGCAGGCCAATGTCCAATTATCCGGTGCCGTGACGTTGGGCTCGGCGCTGACGTCCTGGTCGCCCAGGTTCTCCACCGTTATCCTCGCCTTGTTGGATCTACCAGGGTACACGATGGGAGGCTCCTGGAAGTCGAAGACGACTCGCAACCCACAGCACTCGACGATCTGTGAATTCTGGTTCAACGACCATACGGGTCGGCACAGCGCGCTATCCTTCATGAGGGCCAGCGGATCGGGTCGCTCCGCATGTGGAACGGCCCTGTCACCGGTCGCCTCGTCTGTGGTGGCGGGCACAGACTCCTCAGCGGGGGCCTCTCCCACGATAGCCGGCGCTCCCTCGCGAACGAATCTCTGGGCAACCTCGTCCATCCGATGAGCAAAGGCCTCGAAGGTGATTGCATCTTCGGGTCGCTGCATGTCGGAAGTGCTCAGCAGGCGGTTGCCGAGTGGGCGTTTCCAATCGTCCGAGATGCCGTCTACGCCCACGAGGACACCCATCGCGCCGCCCACCGCCACACCGAGCGAAGCCGAGTCTCCGCCGAGCGAGGCTGCAAGGCACACGCTCTCGCCAAAGGAGCCTCCTCCTGCCAGTAGTGAGTAGACGAAAAACCCAGCGTTCAGCGGGCCGAATGCGTGATGGGGTTCTTTGGCTGCCGCTTGGATGCGCTTGCGAGCCTCAGCCGGAGCCGCGGGCACCTCGAGAGCCGCGTTGATCCCGGCCCGCACGCAGGCCGCGGTATTGGACTCGGCCGGCACCATTTTGAGCGCAACCCCCACCGCTTCCGACAACCGTTTGGTGGCGAACAGCGCAGAGCAGGTTGCCGCCACGAACATCGCGCAGAGCACCCCCTCGCGCGCGTGGTCTACCGTTGCTGCGAGTCCTGCAAGCCGGGCGGCCTCGGCCGGGTCGCCAGGGCAGAAGCAACCGAACATCGCACCCGAGGCAGCAGCACCGAAACCTTCAGCCAGAGCATTACCCACCGACCCACTCGCTGGGGCCGTGAGTCCCATTTCGAGGTTCCGGTGTGCAAACACCGCGGCTGATGCCCTCGTATTCACAGTGTCGCGATAACGAGTGCAGAAGGGATGCGGCGAGTTCGGCCTGCCGTGGTCGGCAAGAAGCGACAGCCATGTGAGTTGCAGATCGAGAGCAGGCAGCGGCCTCATCGTCGGCGGAATGGGGTTGAAGCCCCTGACAGGAAGGTAGTCGCCGCCTCCGGCTCGCTGTGCACCGAGAGTCCCGCCCGCCGCGGTTCCGTAGAGGAAGCCGAGACGGCTTTGCGAGACCTCTTCACTTGGAATGTAGAATACTGTGCCTACCATAGTAGTTCCAAGGCCATAGGGTCGTAGCTCGATGGGAGGCTAGCCAAGTTGACTTTGACGCCCGGCTGTGCCACACTTTGCCAGCGGAGCCTCATGATGCGATTCGTCATGATCCGCGGGCACCTCCACGCTCGTCGGAACGGGCGAATGAAGGCAGGTTACCTCGGAGGGTGATGAGCCTCCGGAATCTTGGGTCCGAATCCCCCCAGGGCACGTCATGGTGAGCCTCGGGGTACCACTGAGAGTGTGTTTATAAAGAATGGCCAATTGGAGAATTCTGATAGCGGACGATGACGAAGCCGTTCGTCAGGTACTGAGGGAACATTTGGAGAGCCTCGGCCACCACGTCGTTGCCGAGTGTCTGAACGGTCTGGAGGTAGTGGACCAGGCCGCACAAGTGTCACCCGACCTCATGATCTTAGACATTCGCATGCCCGAGATGGACGGCATCGAAGCGGCCAAGAGAGCTCAGCTCGTGAGCCCTTGCGCCGTGCTGTTCCTTACTGGCTATGTCGAGGATGAACTGATTCAGCAGGCGGGAGAAGTCGGGGCCGGCGGTTACCTGGTAAAGCCCATTCGGGGTGAGGAGATCCGCCCTGCCATCGAAATCGCCGTCAAGCGCTTCCGCGAGCGCGTGGCGACCGAGAAGGAAGCCGAGCACCTTCGCGAGGCACTGGAGGCACGGAAGCTGGTGGACCGGGCAAAGGCGTACCTCATGAACTCGAAGGGGATGACCGAAGAGCAAGCGTTCAAGACGATTCACTTCGGGGCGCGCAATTCGAGCCGTACGATGAGGGAAGTCGCGGTAGAAGTGCTCCAGCAGGCCGGAATTCCGATCTAGTTTCGGCACAACCTCCCTAAACTGACCGATAATCCCTCCGAGGAGTAAGGCAGTTTAATGATTGCACGACGGCGCCTGGGCGAAATACTGGTCGCGGCGGGCCGTATCACCGAATCGCAACTCGAGGCTGCGCTCGAGGAGTCGCGCAACTCCGGCCGACGCCTGGGCGAGGTGCTCGTTGCATCTCGGCTGATCGGCTTCGACGATCTTGGGCGCGCCATAGCCGAGCAGTTCGAGGTTCCTTACGAACCGATGTGCGATACCACGCCCACTCCAGAAGCCCTGGAGATGGTCCCGGCGAACACCGCCTCCGGTTTCCATCTCTTCCCCCTCAAGCTCGATGAGCATGCGTTTGTAGTTGCCATGTGCAACCCGGACGACTTGGAGGCTCAGGACTGGCTCCAAGCACGAACCGGCAAGCCTCTGGATGTTCGTTACGCTCTGCCTGAACGCATCGAGCGAGCGATCTCCTACTATTATGGCGTCGGCGGTGGGTGCCCGGAGGCGGCCGAGGCAGACGCGGCGCCTGTCGAGGAAGATTCCGACGGGTTCTCGGTCGAGAGCATGCGCAAGGCCGGGCAAGAAGCGCCGGTCATTCGGCTAGTGAACGACATCCTCGCGGAGTGCGTGCAAGCGGGAGCCAGCGACATCCACTTCGAGCCTCGTCGCACCGGATTGGAGGTTCGCATGAGGGTGGACGGCGTGATGCGGCGCATGCGCCAGCTCCCCAAGGCGCTTCGACCCGCCATCATATCGCGTTTGAAGTTGATGGCGGACATAGACATTACAGAACGCAGGAAGGCGCAGGACGGCCGCATCTCCATTCGTTTGAGCCAGCATCGAGTAGACATCCGCGTGAATACTCTGCCGACCCGGTGGGGCGAGAGAACGGTGCTTCGACTGCTCGACCAGGAGGCCGGCCCGCGTCCACTCTCCGAGTTAGGTATGACGCCGGAAATCGAGCAAGCATTCCGCGCCGCGCTTGCTCATCCGCACGGGCTGATTCTGGTGACTGGTCCCACCGGAAGCGGCAAGACGACCACGCTCTACTCCGCTCTGCGCGAGTTGAACGACGAGAGCATCAACATCCTCACGTGCGAAGACCCGATCGAGTACGAGCTGGAAGGCATTGGGCAATCTCAGGTCAACGAGAAGGTGGGCCTGACCTTCTCGGCCCAACTTCGTGCGGCGTTGCGCCAGGACCCCGACGTGGTTCTGGTCGGAGAAATTCGAGACCTCGAAACAGCAGAGGTCGCTGCCCGAGCCGCCATGACGGGGCACCTCGTGCTCTCGACTCTGCACACCAATGATGCACCGAGTGCCATCCCTCGTCTGATTGACATGGAGGTACCACCTTACCTTATCAACTCCGCGCTCATCGCCGCAACTGCCCAGCGCCTGCTCCGCCGCCTGTGCAAGGAGTGCCGGGTGGAGCGAGCCGTATCTCCGGAAGAGGCCGCCGAGCTCGGTCTGCCCTCCGGTGCAACGATCTGGGACGCTAAGGGTTGCAGTACCTGCATGAACTCGGGCTATCGGGGGCGCGTCGGCGTGCACGAGGTGCTCACGATGAACGACGACATCCGAGCGCTAACGCTGCGACGCGCCTCGGGCGCGGACATACGCCTCGCTGCCGTGCGCTCCGGGATGGTGACCATGCAAGAAGATATCCGCCGCAAGCTGATGGCGGGCGAAACATCTCCCGCCGAAGCCGGCCGCTTCCTCCTGGCGCACACGGAGGAAACCGAGACCGAGGAACTGGCAGCGTAAAAACGCAGGCTGGGCCTCATCCGGAGAACGGAGAGGTTATCGAGGGACGTCGCAACGCAATCCAGGTACAACGTGTTCGCGATACCTCCGAATGCCCGTTCGCGATGTCCCGGCCCGGGCTTGCCCCTCCGCAGCGGTGCTAATGCGCAGAACTTGCCGTACAATAGACAGTATGACCCTTGCTACGCTTCTTGTCTTCCTCGGTGTCTGCGCTCAAGTCAGCGCGCAAGACCAGGCGCTTCTCGACGAGCTGTCCTACAAAGCCTTCCGTTTCTTCTGGGAGCAGTCCAATCCCACCACGGGGTTCACGAAGGACCGGGCGGCCAATTTGGTCGGATCGGACCCTTACACCGTATCTAGCGTCGCCTCGACAGGCTTCGCGCTCGCAGCGAACGCGATCGGTGTGGAGCGCGGCTGGATCACGCGGAATCAGGGGCTGGTGAGGACGCGCATCACGTTGCAGAACCTCAACACCGTCGCACCGCGTGTCAATGGCTGGTTCTACCATTTCATCCACTGGCAGACGGGCGCTCGCATGTGGAGCAGCGAAGTCTCCTCCATAGACACCGCTATCCTGCTGTCCGGCGCGGTAATCGCCGAGCGCTACTTTAGGGACGCCACGGTAACGAACGAGTTCAACGCGATGCTGGACGCGGTGAACTGGCAGTGGATGCTGACAGATGGCGGGACGAAGCCCGGCTCCCTCTCGTTTTGCCACGGGTGGACCCCGGAGGCCGGCTTCCTGCCATACCGTTGGGACAGCTACGCCGAGCACATGGTGCTCTACATCCTTGCGCTGGGCGCATGGGAGGCGATGCCCACGGCTTCGTGGACGGCTTTCTCGCGGCCTGTGGTGAACTACTTCGGTTACAAGCTGTTCGGGGGTGGGCCGCTTTTTCTACACCAGATGTCGCAAAGCTTCCTCGACTTCTCCCGCACGCGGGACGTTCTGGGGCTCGACTACTGGACCAGCGGGAGAAACCACACGCTGGCGAACCGGCTGTACTGCATCAACAATCCGAAGGGATACGCAGGCTATGGACCCAATTTCTGGGGGCTCTCTGCGGGCGACACCCCGGACGGCTACAAGGCGCTCGGCGCGCCGGGATGGGGCGATGACAACGGTACGGTCATCCCGACTTCGGCCATTGCCAGCATGATCTACACGCCGACCGAGAGCATGGCGGCCGCGGAGCACTTCCGCAACAACTACGCCAACGCATACGGGCGCTACGGTTTCAGTAACGGCATCAATCCGTCGCGGTCGTGGGTCGGCCCGGACGTGATCGGCATTGACCTCGGCATGATGTTGCTGGCGCTCGAGAATTACCGCAGCGGGCTTCCTCATCGCCTCTTCCACTCGCACCCCGTGGTGGAGCGCGGGTTCAAGCGGGCGGGTTTCTGGCCACGGAGTCAGGTGCTAGATTGAGGCCGGCGTGGGCTACAAGACCGCCTTTCGGGCTACTGGATTGGTGCAAAGTCCATTCAGCGAGTAAACTGGCGGACGTGATTCCTGACCACTCTCGCGTGCCCCCCGGATAAAAGTATTGAGCAACCCCGTCCGATTGCTCCCAAACCACTACGGCCATTTCGACCCCGACACTTCGGAGTTCGTCATCGCGGACGTGCTGACGCCGCGCCCATGGGTCAACGTGCTTGCCAACGAGCAGTACGGCGCGGTGGTGAGCCAGGTCGGAGGCGGCTTCTCTTGGTTCGGGAACTGCCAGTTATTTCGGCTGTCGCGCTGGGACCAGGACCTCTCGACTGACGCGATGGGTCGCTTCGTGTACGTTCAGGATGCAGACAAGCCGAAAGCGATCTTCTCCACGACGTGGCAACCTACGAAGCTGTCGCTGCCGGGAGACAGGGTGAGACACGGACTGGGCTACACCGTGTACGAGCGCGAATTCGTCGGGCTGGCAACCTCGCAGACGGTGTTCGTGCCTCTAGACTCCGCCTGCGAGGTTTGGCTGATCGAGGTGCAGAACCGTGGAGCCAGTCCGCGCCGCGTGCGGCTAACAACCTACGTGGAATGGCACCTGGGCGGGGTTGGCGACTGGCACCGCGAGTTCCATCGGCTTTTCATCGAGACGCGCGTGCGCGGGAATGCCCTCATCGCACGCAGACACCCTGGTTTGCACCCCCACTCGCGCAACGTGGTGGACGGGTCGGTCGGCGCGGTGTCGGCCATTACCGGTGTGGGCGATGTGGAATGGCTGACCGACAAGCGCACGTTCTTGGGCAGGCGGGGCGACATGGCCCGACCCGAGGCGCTATGTGGCCCATCGCTTCATCCCGGTCCGCAAGGGCGGGGAGACGGATGCACGGGCCGCTGGGATGACCCCGTAGGCTGTGGGAGCGTTCTGTTCGAGTTGTCGCCAGGTGAGAGCAAGCGCGTGGTAGTGATACTCGGAGCCGGCAGCTCGGATGAGTCGAACCTGGCGATGGCACAGCGCTTCGACGCAGATGCCGCCGAAGACGCGCTCGCCGAAGTGAAGGCGCACTGGCGCTCGCTGTGCAGTGATGTCTCGGTGCAGAGCCCCGAGCCCGCGCTCGACGTGCTGTGCAACGCATGGCTTCCCTATCAGGCCGTCGCGGGCCGAATGCTGGCGCGGTGCGGCTATTACCAGCAGAGCGGGGCGTACGGTTATCGAGATCAGCTGCAAGACAGCCTTATCCACCTGCTCAGCCAGCCGTCGCGCTGTTTCGAGCAGATCCGGCTCCATGCGGAGGCGATGTACGAGGACGGGGGAGTTAGACACTGGTGGCATCCGGGGACCGACATCTACACCGAGAGCCGGCACAGCGACACAGCGCTGTGGCTTCCGTTTGCCGTTCTCGCGTATCTGGACGAGACTGGAGACGCCGAGGCACTAGACGAAGATCTCGGATTTCTGTCCAGAAATTCGTACGGTTGCTCGGGGTCGCTCCTCGAGCACTCCACGCGAGCACTGGACCGGTCCCTCGACCGGCTGTCGCCGCGAGGACTCCCGCTTATCGAGGCGGGCGATTGGAACGACGGCCTTAGCCACGCCGGAATCGAGGGACGCGGTGAGTCCGTTTGGCTCGGGATGTTCCTCTACACGATCCTCGAACGCTGGAACGGCTATCTGAAGCAGCTGGGCCGCAGCCAGGCGGCTGAGCGCTACGCCGGCTGCGCCGAGTCTCTGCGGCGCGCGGTCAATGAATGGGGATGGGACGAGGACCGCTACGTTGCAGGCTATCGCGATGACGGCAAGCCTTTTGGCGCGCGAGAGTGCACAGAAGGAAGTCTGTATCTGAACCCACAGACGTGGGCGGTAATCAGCGGCATTGCACCTCCGGAACGGGCACAGCGCGCGATGCGAACAGCCCGTGAGCAGCTGCTCAAACCTTATGGAGCACTCTTGCTGCGCCCCGCCTACACAGCACTCGACCCTTACATCGGATACATCACGCGTTATGCACCCGGTTTGCGGGAAAACGGTGGAGTGTACTGCCATGCGGCCATGTGGGCAGTGCAAGCCTTCTCAATGATGGGAGATGCGGACACGGCACTAGCTGTGTTCCGTTCGCTGTGTCCGCCGCTACGGTCGAGTGAAAACCCAGATCGGTATGCCGCCGAGCCGTACGTGATGCCCGGCAACGTGGATGGACCCGACTCGCCACACGAAGGCCGCGCCGGATGGACTTGGTACACGGGCTCGGCGGCTTGGATGAAGCGTGTGGCCTTCGACTGGCTATGTGGGGTCCGAGCAGAGCCCGAGGGACTACGGGTGCGCCCAATCCTGCCGTCCGGATGGGATAGGTTTCGGATCCGACGCCCGTTCCGCGGCGATGTGTTCGAGATCGAAGTGCGCAAGCCGAAGGGGTATGGGGGGCCGGCAGATGGTCCGATTGCCGATGTCCTGCTGTACTCGAGCGGAAGCGGCAAGACGCAGCATGTCGGCCTCCCCTAAGCGCCCTGCGTGTCCCCTCTCAGTTGCCCTGGCCGGATGGCGACGGGCCTTGGGGCGCGGTTCCGCCGCCCGGAATCGCGGGCTCGCCGATGCCTAGTTGTTCGGGCGTGCTGCCGCCGTCTCGGAAGAAAAGGGCCCAAGCGATTACCGCCAGGATAGCCAACACGATGGCGATAACGACGCCGGCCGTGCGTCCTGAGACTTGCATGCTCATCCTCTCTCACCGCCTTGCTGAAACGGTTATGCAGCAGGTTCGCGGGGGCGCCGGGGCCTTCCTGTCGCGTAAAGCAATCTAGGTCACTTTTTATACCCAGTAAAAACGCCTGATTATGCATCGGATGGCAGCTCGGCGTGCCAATCGAGACACAGTGTGTTACACTACTAGGTGAAAGGTTTCAGCAACGGTGTCGAAACGCAAGACCATCGAAGATGTGGCACGCCTGGCCGGGGTGAGCAAGGTGACCGTAAGCTATGTGCTAAACGGTCGAGCGGCACAGGCTAGGATCAGCGACGATACGGAAGTCCGGGTGTTAGCCGCGGCACGGGACCTCGGATATCGCCCGAATGCCCTCGCCAAGATGTTGCTGCGGCAGAGAACCGACTCGCTGGCCGTGGCGTTTCAGTACGCGACCTTCTTTTCGGCCTGGTCCAGCTTTACGTCGGAAGTGATGCGTGGCGTGTGCGACGCATGCGTGCAGACCGGTATGGACCTGATGCTGCATACGAGGGGAACCGAAGGTAGCAGTGCCGACGCCGATACCCTGTCGGACGGCCGGGTGGACGGTGCCCTCATCCTGCGTGATGCGGACGACCCGACCCTTCTCGAGTTGATTCGGCGCAAGTTCCCTTGCGTGCTGTTCTTCACGCGGTCCACCGACGCCGAAGTTCCGTTCGTGGACGCTGACAACTACGCAGGCGGGCGTATGGCAACGCAGCACCTGCTGAAGTTAGGCCACCGGCGGATCGGGATGATTCGAGGATCCGCGAGTTCCATCAGCTCGAATGACCGGTTCAATGGGTATCGCGACGCGCTCGAGATGAAGAAGATTGAGGTAGACCCTGCCCTTGTCCTCACACTCGAAACGCCCAGCGCCGACCCGACTGCATTCATGGACCTAATGCTGAGCGACGAGCGACCCACTGCCCTGTTCGTGTGGTCGGACGACGTCGCGTTCGCGTTGCTGCGGCGGCTATCGGAGCTAGGACTATCAGTCCCGGGCGATGTGTCCATCGTCGGCTTCGACAGCACCGAAGCCTGCGAGCGCGTGTCGCCGGCGTTGACGAGTGTGCGGCAACCCATTGTCGAGATGGCACGCGAGGCCACGCTGCTATTAGTGTCTCTCATTCGCCAGGAGTCCGTTCCGCGGACCCAGATCATCTACCCGCCGTCATTAGACGTACGGCAATCCACCGCGCCACCGAAGACGCGGTAGCTCAGTGCGGAGGTTACATATGAAGCAAACGAGTCTTGCGTTCACGTTGATCGAGCTACTTGTAGTCATCGCAATCATTGCCATTCTGGCGGGAATCCTGTTCCCGGTTTTCGCGCGTGCGCGCACGTCGGCACAGATCACCACGGCCCTCTCCAACATGAAGCAGATTGGGATCGGCGTACACCTCTACACCGAGAATCACGACGGTGTGCTCTTCAAGATCCGACACGAGAATGGCCGCAAGAGCTGGAAGCACGCCATTCAGCCGTATCTCAAAAGCGCCGACGTATTCCGAGACCCCATCAATCCTGCGGCCAAGTTGCCGGACGAGCAGGCTGCACAGACCAACCCTGTCAAGCCTACGTTCGTGAGGGGATACTTCTACTATCGCCCATTCTTCAAGACCGGTAACTGGCAGGACATCGCCAACTACACCATGCGCTCGGTTCACGAGCCGGCGAGAGCGCTGCTGATTGCCGAGAACAAGGACGTGTATCCGGACTACGGTCCGTGGATGCAATACCTGTACAACGGTCAGAACGGATGGAAGATTCCTAACTGGGGAGGCTTCAAGCTGGAGGACAAGAAGATGGTCGTGATCTTCATGGACACCCATGCGAAGATCACGGGCCTTCGGGAGACATGCCTTCCGGACGACGGCGAGAACATGTGGCAGTACACTCGTGGCAAGTATGTCTATCCGATCGACGGAAACGACACGAACATGCCGTGGCTCGACACGTTTTGCTCGACCCTACCTTTTTAGCCGGTTCGGCAGGACACATCGGACGTGTTCTCAGTCGCGTTAGGAGCAATCTTGTGGGCAAGCGTCGCCGGTGCTCGCGGCGACCTTGCCCTTCTCGATTCACTCTCGCACTCGGCCTTCCGATACTTCTGGGAGCAGTCCAATCCGGCCACCGGCTTCACTAAGGATCGAGCACGCAACTCGGCTGCAGGAGACCCGTACGATATCGCCAGCGTGGCTGCCACCGGCTTTGCGCTTGCTGCGTATCCTATCGGCGTAGAGCGCACGTGGGTGAGTCGTGAGGCAGCTCTTGCGCGCACGCTGCTTACGCTCAGGGCGCTGCGAGATGTAGCGCCCAAGGAAAGGGGCTGGTTCTACCACTGGTTCCATTGGGAGACGGGTGAGCGCATCTGGCAGTGCGAGGTTTCCAGCATTGACAGTGCCATTCTGTTTGCCGGCATGCTAGCCGCGGAGCGGTACTTCGCGGATGAGGCTGTCACGAGACTGGTAGAAGTCATCCTGGGTGATGTGGACTGGATGTGGATGCTTACGGACGGCGGCGAGAGACCGCAGTCCCTAACCTTCAGTCACGGATGGACTCCGGAGAAGGGGTTCTTGCCGGTTCAGTGGGGCTCGTACTGCGAGCACATGATTCTTTATATTCTAGGCCTCGGCTTCGATGACAGGGTGCCGACCGGCGTCTGGGAGGCGTGGACGCGCCCCGTGGTGTCCGTTGAAGGGTACGACATGCTGGCTGGTGGGCCTCTGTTTATGCATCAACTCTCACACGTGTTCTCGGACTTTCGAAACCGCCGCGACCGACTTGGGTACGACTATTGGGTGTCAAGTCGGAACGCTACGTTGGCCAATCGAGCCTACTGCGCCACCAATCCGAAGGGCTTCGTCGGCTACGATAAAGATGTGTGGGGCCTATCCGCGAGTGACCACCCCGACGGATACACATCGCACGGCCTTCCACCCTGGGGCGACGACAACGGAACCATAGCACCCAGCAGCGCAGTCGCATCGGTATTCCTGTGCCCAGAAGAGAGCATGGCGGCGGCACGCGCGATTGCCGAACGGTATCCTTCGACTATCGGCAGGTATGGGTTCACTATCGCATTCAACCCGACCCGCCGGTGGGTGTCGCCCGACGTGATAGGAATCGACCTCGGCATGATGCTTTTGGGAGTAGAGTGCTACCGCACCGGTCTTCCGCAGCGCCTGTTCATGAGCCATCCGGTCGCACGGTTGGGCATCGAGCGAGCTGGGCTGATGGTGACTGCGGAAGGTCCGGCAGCACTTCGTGCCTTGCGAGTTGCGCCCTCGGCGCCTGCCGGGAGGAAATCACCAGCCCTGCACCGCCTCCGACCTCGGGCGACCTTCGGTGGTTGGTAAGGTGGGCACCGGCGTGTCGGCTCCCTCGTGCACTCGACAGGGATGCTACTATCAGGCTCGCTACGATTCCGACACCACCATGCTAAGTCTGTCTAGAATGGCTGACCACCCGGTTCGGCCCGATTCCGTCATGCCGAGCCCGTCGAAGCATGGTATCCCGGGGCCGAAGGCTCAGAGCACACGGCAGAGTGCCCACCCTTCCACGTGCTTGGTTCTCAGGCTCCTCGCACTCGTCGTCATGTTGCTACTCGCCTGCGCAGTCGCCGCGGAGGTGGTGCACCTTCGACTCGTCGTGTACGATGGCGACCAGGGCCTGCGTGTGTTGCGCGAGGTGGTCCGCGAGTTCGAGAGGGCTCATCCCGGGATCAGTGTCAGCCTGGAAAACGTCCCCTACGGTTCGTATTTCCAGAAGCTGCTAGCGCAGTACGCTGCCAACGTCGCCCCCGACGTAGCGATGATGGACTTCGTCAACTTCCAAAAGCTGGCACGACGCAAAGCCATCCTTCCCCTCAATCCGTTCTTCGATCAGACGCCGGGGTTCGACATCCATGAGTACTACCGACCTATCGTGGAAGCACACTCGTTGCGGGGGCAGCTATACGTGTTGCCACGCGACATCGCACCCATCGGCCTGATCTACTACAACAAGAAGATGTTCGACGAGGCCGGCCTCCCCTACCCGGACGGGAGCTGGACTTGGGACTTCGAGCCCCGTCCGCAACTTCGGGAGAAGTGCTTCACCTGGACGATGCAGCACCTGACCAAGCGAGACGCACGTGGGCGCATCGTGCATTGGGGCTTCACGCCCGGATGGATGACGGCGTTCGCCGACCTGTGCACCTTCTCGACCGGCGGGCGATATGCCGATGACAACGAATCGGCCCGTCGAGTGCTCTACGACGATCCGAAGGTTATACGTGCTTACCAGTTTGTTGCCGATTGCGCACTGAAGTACCACTGGATGCCGACACCCACCGAGATCACATCGGTGATGCAGTCCAATGCCTCTCAGCTCTTCCTGAGTGGCAAGGTCGCGATGTTCCAATCCGGCATCTGGGAGGTGCCGCGTTTTCGCGAGGTGCTACGACCAGGGGAGGAGGGCTTCTTCGAGTGGGACATCACCCTCGCACCAGCCTTCAAGGACGGAACGCGCGCGGCGCCTACCGGCGGATCCGGATATTCGATCATGTCATCCACGAGGCACCCGAGAGAGGCTTGGTTGCTTGTGAAGTGGATGGCCGGAGAGCCTGGCATGGTAGCGATGGCGCGTGCCGGTCTTGCTCAACCTGCCATTCGTAGGTTGGCCATTCGCGAGCCATGGATACCAGGACCTAATACACCTCTCGAACAACGATACCCCGCTAACCGCATTGCCACCGACAAGGCAGTACCCTACGTCGTGTTTCCACCCACCTCGGACAAGTGGCCGGAGGTGAGCAGCTACGTCGCGAGCGAGATCGAGCGCATCTTCAATGGGACATCTACCGCAGAAGAGGCGCTGCGCCGTGGTACCGCACGGGCGCAGGCGCGACTGGATGCACTGCTAAGAGAGGAGCGTCTACCCAAACTCGACTGGTGGTGGGGAGGGGCTTTGTGCGTCGGGCTGCTGGGTGTCGCCATCGGCTGGGTGTACTGGCCGGAGCGGGGACATCGGCTGACACGTAGGGAGAAAGCCGACAACCGCGCCGGCTACCTGCTGATCAGCCCTTGGATCATCGGCATGGTAGTGTTCACCGCAGGGCCGATGGTGCTCTCCCTGCTGATGAGTCTGTCGGACTGGGACATCATCCAGCCTGCGAAGTGGCGTGGCCTACAGAACTACACCGAAGCTTTCGGAGCAGATCCTCGCTTCTGGATCACGCTGCGAGTCTCCGCAGTGTACACCCTGGTCTCGGTTCCCCTCGGCATCATAGGGTCACTGATGCTCGCGCTGCTGCTGAACACGAAGGTGCGCGGCATGCCGCTCTACCGCACCTGCTTCTACCTCCCTGCGCTTGCCAGCACGGTAGCATCGGCCCTCATTTGGAGACGCATCTTCCAGCCCGAGGGTGGATTGCTCAATCTACTCATCTACGGTGCAGACGGCAAGGGCAACTTTCTCGGACTGGCCACACTGCTGTCGCCGTTTTCATCCGACGGTCAGCCAGTAAACTGGCTGGGGAACGAGCACCTAGCGCTCCCTGCGCTCATCATCATGTCGCTGTGGGGTGTAGGTGGTGGAATGGTTATCCTCCTAGCGGGTTTGCAGGGCATTCCGGAGTTCTACTATGAGGCAGCGACCTTAGATGGAGCCGGCTGGTGGGCACGGTTCCGCGCAATCACCCTACCGCTCTTGAGCCCTTCCCTGTTCTTCACGCTCGTGACAGGGGTGATTGGTAGTTTCCAAGTGTTCACCCAAGCCTTCGTCATGACCGGCGGGGGGCCGAACGACGCTACACGTTTCTACATGCTACACCTTTACGAGCAGGCATTCGGCTCACTACGCATGGGATACGCCTCTGCTCTCGCGTGGGTGTTGTTCGTAGTGATCCTGGGCTTCACCCTACTGCAGTTCCAGCTCAATCGAATCGTTTACTACGAGGCGGGTGGACGATGAGCCGGCGACGCGACAAGCCACTGCTACTGATGTCGCACGTAAGCAGGCTGCTGGTGCTCGCGTTGCTCGTCGCGGGGTCGTTAGTGTTTCTCACGCCGTTCTACATCTCGGTGGCCATGTCACTCAAGTCCGCGGCCGAGCTGGCCCAGACATCGGTGTGGTCGTGGCCGAAGTCCGTGACACTGGAGAACTATCGGGAGGTGCTGGCCAACCCGAACGTCAGCTTCCTGCTTTTCCTCCAAAACACCGTAGTGATCGCGGGGTTCTCCACACTGGGAGTGGTACTCAGCTCCAGCATGGTGGCCTACGCGTTCGCGCGGGTACAGTTCCGAGGGCGCGACAGGCTGTTCATCCTCTTGCTCAGCACGATGATGCTGCCGGGCATCGTCACGATGATTCCTACCTACGTGCTATATAAGTATCTGCACTGGGTGAACACTTTCTACCCACTCACGGTACCCGCGTTCCTGGGTGGAGGCGCATTCAATGTGTTCCTGCTGCGTCAGTTCTTCCTCAGCGTGCCGGTCGAGTTGGATGAAGCGGCCAAGCTGGACGGCGCATCTCACTGGACGATATTGACTCGCGTGATCATGCCGCTGTCCGGACCGGCACTGGCCACGGTGGGTGTGTTCACCTTTATCGGCAGCTGGCGGGACTTCATGGGACCTCTCATCTATCTAAACGATGTGAACAAACAGACGCTGGAGCTCGGTCTCAGCACCTACGCGTCGCTGCGTGCGGAGCAGTGGCACCTGCTGATGGCCGGTAGCGTGCTCGTAACGATCCCGCTTATCATCATCTTCCTGATTGGCCAACGTTACTTCGTCAAGGGGATCGTGATGAGCGGCATGAAATAGGTGTTGTCATGCTCGCCTTCCTCCTCGCCTTCTCAGCCAGTGTAGTCGCACAAAGCACTCTCCTGCTCGATGACTTCGAGGACTTGTCGCCGTGGAAATCCATCACTTCCGAGGGAGTCTCACTTCGCATCTCTCATGCTGAAGGGCGGACAGGGAATGCCCTGCGCATGGAGTACGACTTTCAGGGTCGCGGCGGATTCGTGATTGCCGAGAAGCGAGTCTCGCTGCCTCTTCCGGAGAACTACGAGTTCAGCTTCTGGATACGTGGAGTGTCGCCTGCCAACAACCTCGAGTTCAAACTCGGCGACGAGAGCGGCGCGAATGTGTGGTGGAACAACCAAATCGGCTACGAGTTTCCCACCGAGTGGAAGCAGGTGCGCCTGAGAAAGCGACACATCCGCTTTGCCTGGGGGCCGCGAGGCGGGGGCGACCTGAAGACCGCTGCCACCCTGCAGTTCGTGGTTGCAGCTTACACAGGCGGCAAGGGCGAGGTGCTGTTCGATGACTTGCAGTTCCGCGAACTCCCACCTGTAAGGCCCTACGCCGGTATGCCCGTGGTTTCCGCATCGAGCGAGGTGCGAGGCTTCCAGGCACGCAGCATGGCGGGGGCTGGTCGGGGCTGGCGCTCCACCAAAGCAGGCGAGCAGTGGGTCGCGTTCGATTTCGGAGAGCCCCGCGAGTTCGGTGGCCTAGTGCTGCGATGGGATGAACAGAGATATCCCACTCGATTCCGAATCGAGGTCTCTGACGACGGAAGGGCTTGGAGCATGCTGGAGGAGGTAGCACAGGCGACAGGCGGAACGACCTACCACTATCTGCCCGACTCGGAGGCACGACACCTACGCATAGCGATGCTTGAAGGTCCCGGTGATTGCTACCACCTGAATGCGCTGGAAGTGAGGGATCTGCTCTTCGGTGACGGGCACAATGCCTTCTTCGGAGCAATGGCAAAGGATCAGCCACTAGGTCGCTTCCCGCGAACGATACGTGGCGAGGCAGGATACTGGACGGTGGTCGGCGCCGTGGGCGGCCACCGCGAGGCACTCATCAGCGAGGATGGTGCAGTCGAGCTGGACAAGCACAGCTTCTCGCTGGAGCCCATGCTGTTCGCAGACGGCAAACTCTGGACCTGGGCGGATGCACAGGTCACCCAGGGTCTGGACGGCGACACACTGCCTCTGCCCTTAGTAACGAGGCACCACGGATCGCTCGAGCTGCGAATCGCACCATTCATGACCGAGGACGGCAGCGAAACACTGTGTGTTAGCTATGAGATCGCGAACCGAAGCCCAAAATCTCGTAAGTGCACTCTTTACGTCACAATACGACCTTTCCAGGTCAACCCGCCATACCAGACGCTGAACGTGATAGGTGGTGCCACACCGATCCGCGAGTTGTCGCTCTCCCCCGATCGCGGGCTGGTCAACGACTCGGTCGGTTTGGTCTCGATTCCCTCGGCCACACGCATCGGCACCACCCCGTTCCATGCAGGCGACATCACAAAGTACCTCGTTAGTAACGCACTGCCCGAGAGCATGGAAGCGGCCGATAGCTTCGGATTCGCCTCTGCAGCTTTCGCCTACGACCTCGATCTGGGACCGTGGGAGCACCGAACCATTACTCTCGTGTCGCCTGGTTCCGACAAGCCGACGGCGCTTCACACTCAGAGAGACATAGACCTCCAACGCATGCGGGCCCGCGCCGCCTGGCGTGCGAAAGAGAAGACCGTAGCGGTGTGGCTGCCTGATGCCGTTCGCCATTACGAGCGGCTGCTAAAGGCCAATCTGGCTTACATCCAAGTGAACCGAGATGGTCCGGGCGTACAACCCGGCTCGCGCTCTTACGAGCGTTCTTGGATGCGCGACGGCGCGCTAACATCGGCCGCGCTGTTGCGCTGGGGCTGCACCGAGGAGGTCCGGCAGTTCATCGAGTGGTTCGCGTCGCACATCCCGCCGAGCGGCGCGGTGCCATGCGTGGTGGACCGCCGTGGCGCGGACCCAGTGCCAGAGCACGACAGCCATGGTCAGTTTCTCTACATCGTAGCGGAATACTACCGCTTCACCAAGGACCAGGAGTTTCTAACCCGCATGTACCCCACGGTGCGACGAGTCGTCGAGCATATTGTATCGCTGCGCGCGCAGCGTATGACTCCCGAGTTCCTCACAGAAGAGAGACGTGCCTACTATGGACTGGTACCAGAGTCGATCAGTCACGAGGGCTACTCGGCCAAACCGATGCACTCCTATTGGGATTGTTTCTTCATCGCGAGGGGACTGCGAGACGCCGTGGAGATCGCTCGAGCATTAGGAAAGCGCGACGATGTGGAGAGATGGGCGCAACTCGCAACCGACTTTGGCCAGACACTCCGTGCTTCGTTGGAGCTGACGATCCAGAGGCACGGGATCGATTACGTCCCCGGTTGTGTGGAACTAGGCGACTTCGACCCGACGTCCACCGCGATAGGGGTCTTTCCGTGTGCCGTCTCAGACGTGGTTCCCGCAGAGCCACTGGCGCGTACCTTCGATAGGTACATGGAGTTCCACCGTGACAGGGCAGCGGGCAGAAAGCAGTGGGAAATCTACACCCCTTACGAGATCCGGATTGCGAGCGCCCTCCTCTTGATGGGGCGACGGGACGAGGCGCACGAGATACTGGACTTCTTCTGCCGGCACGTCCGACCCCCGGCGTGGCTCCACTGGGCCGAGGTCGTGCGTCGCGATCCTCGGCAGCCGGGCTTCATCGGCGACATGCCACATACTTGGGTCGGCTCGGAGTTCGTGAAGTTTGTGCGAAACTTGCTGGTGTACGAAGACTACGAACGAGACGGATTAGTTCTCGGGGCTGGGATCTTGGCTACGTGGTTCGAGAATGGTCAGCGACTGGAGGTGAGAGGGTTGCCGACGCACTTCGGCAAAGTCGCCTACAGGGTGACCTGCGATGGTGACGCCATCGTTTTCACCGTGAGCGAGGCTCCCGCCACACCTGGCGGCATTGTCGTCGTGAGCCCGTTCGAGCAAACGGCCCGGGCCGTGGTGAATGGGCTTCCGGCAAAACTGCGTGACAACGGCGTGACGATAAGCGGCTCAGCGGAAGTGCGTTTCTGGCGCCGCTGATCCCTTTTCGCGCGGATTCTTTGCCGATATTGCCAACAGGCACTTGCCGTAGAGCGGAACCTGTGTTATCATAAGAGAGTGCTGCTGAAAGCATTCAGCAACCCAATCTAGACGTGGAGCGAGAGGACGATGAAGTCACGCATTCTGGGCGCTTTGGCCCTCGCCGCACTGAGCGCCACCTTAGCCAACGCCCAATTCTCGTCAATCAAGATTATCGAAAGGGTTTGGAACGACAATCCCGGTTCGGGGCTGACGGTCACGAACAATTACCCGGTCAGCGTTCAGTTCGCGGAGACCGGGCTCGACAAGTTTGCCAACCGCCATATTTTCTACTTCTCCGGAGATGGTGGGGCAACCGAGTCGACGTTCAACAACAACGACTACTGGCACATAGCCATGGACGTGAAGCTCGAGCCGACGCCTGCCAACACGCCACGACAGGAAGCCGGCATCTATTTCAACTACTCAGGGTGGGACGGCGTGATGATGGTGGCTTCGGATGGCGAGGTCGCCTGCTTCGGATACATCCTACCGTTCTGGTCGGTACCAGGGGCTTACACCGCTGGGACGACGATTCGCATCGGCATCCGCTACTTCTATGATCCGGTTGAAGGCAAGAACAAGTTCGAGTACTACGCGGGCAACAACCGTGTGATTCTCACGCCGGACAACCTCGAGCAGGGAATCATCGACGGCACCAAGCTCGGTGCATACGTCCAGCATCAGGGTTCGCTCGGCGATCCTCGAGACGTCACCACGACCTTTAGCCACATCGTGGCTGGCATGGACGACACCGACTTCTCTTCGGTTCGGATCATCCCGAGGGTTTTCAACGATAACCCGCTCTCGATCCTGAGCATTACCAATGAATATCCGAGCTACCTCGAGTTCCTGGAATCTGATTTGAACGTGTGGATCAACCGCCATCTGTGGTACTTCTCGCCGGACGCCGGTGGCACCGATTCGGCATTCGATAACAACGAGTACTGGAACATCGCGATGGACGTCACTATCGAACGCTTGCAGGGCTCGGTGTATCGTCAGGAAGCCGGCATGTACTTCAACTACTTCGGTTGGGACGGCCAGTTCATGGTGGCATCGGACGGTGAGGTGGCAGTCTTCGGTTACATGTTGCCTTTCCACACATTCGGTAACATCTACACCGCCGGAGACACCATCACCATTGGCATGCGCTACTTCTTCGATCCGAGCGATGGCAAGCGGAAGCTCGAGTACTACGCGGGTGACCAGGTCGTGGTGAAAGTTCCTGACAACGTCGAGCAGGGATTGTTGGATGGGACGAAAATCGGTGGCTACGTACAGCACTGGGGTTCGTCGAGCGATCCGACCGCGACGAAGACGACGATCAGCCATATCACGGGCGTGAAGCTGGATGCGCCGCCACCCGCGACGCTGGAGGGAACCGTGTTCCTGGACCTGTTCGTGGGCGATCCTGCCACGCAGTCTGCAAACCTGGAGCTTCGCTCGCCGGGGACGCAGACGGTCCTTTACAGCTACCCAATCACTCTGTCCGGTTTCAGCGGGTACTCCATCCCGAGTGTCGCGACGGGCACCTTCGACATAGCGCTGAAGTTCCCGCACTTCCTACGGTCGGTGGCGACCAACGTAGTGCTGGCTTCGGGCGCGAACTACCAGGACTTCACGGTCACTAATGGTGACGCCTTCCCCGACAACGAGGTTGGACTGTTGGACTTGAACGCCGTGCTGGTCAGCTTTGGCGGAGCGGATCCTCAGGTGGACCTCGACGGAGACGGCACGGTCGCCATCGGCGATCTGAACGTCGTCCTGATCAACTTCGGCAAGGTGGGCGACCTGTAGGCCTTCGCGCTGATAGATGCTCCTAAAGCGGCCCCGGCGGTAGCGCCGGGGCCGTTGTTCTTTTGGCGACGCAAGTACGCGCGCCAACTCCACCTCCACTGCAGAAGCGCGGTACCAGCCACAAACCCGGCCGTAGCCCCGCCCTTTAGCAGGCCCGATGTTGACATCCGAAGCATTCCGAGCCAGAATCATATGCGGTGGCGAAGTAGCTCAGTTGGTTAGAGCAACCGGTTCATACCCGGTAGGTCGTCGGTTCGAGTCCGACCTTCGCTACCAGATGCTTAGCGGTCCGCTATTTTCAGCACCGACAACTCCGCCACGGAGGTCCACCGGTTGCCGTTCACCTCGGAAAGAGCCCGGAGGCGGAGGAAGCGGGCCGTGGCGGGGGCGGAGAAGAAGACGCGCTGCATCTCGTCCACGTTCGGGAAACGGCCGGTGGCCACCGGCGGGCCCCAGGATTGGCCATCCCGACTCACATACACCTCGTACTCCGCGATACGACCGTTCGGGTTGCCACCTTGACGTGGCAGGTAGGCAAGCCCTACCAGCGACTGTTCGACCCCGATGTCCAGCGTGATCTCGTGCGGGTGTGCGGGCGCGTCGCCCGACCAAGCGGTGTGCCAATAGGTGGCAGGGTCTCCGTCAATCGCGTGCACCGCCGCGCCCTCGTCCGGCTCCTCGCTGTCCACCGACACCACGCGCAATGCCGCACCGCCGATCTCTTCAGTGGACACGATCTCGCCGAGCACCACACGTGTCAGCGGGCTGGCAAGCAACCTCTCGCCGACCGCCTGCACGTGCAGCTCCGCCGCCTTTGGGTGCGCGAACGGGCTTCGGAAGATAGGCGATGAAGCCGTCGGCGTAGTCCCATCCAACGTGTAACGCAAGCTCGCTCCAGGGGTCGCGCACGACATGCTAACCACACCCTTCTGGTCGCGCGTCACCACGGGCACAGCAGCGACCGGTGGTAGCATCCGAGCATCGCCCGCGAAAGGACGAAGCGTTACTCGGAAGTGCGAAGGCTGCGCGCGCAGAGTGTACTTGCTCATGGGCGGCGGACCGCAGCTAGCACCCCCCAAACCCATCTGCGCGTAATCCACCCACAGGATCACCTCGTCCCGGGGAATGAGGCGGTGATAGCGCTTGTTTTCTCCCGGACGGTGTCGTGCGTTCTCCAAGTCGTCCGACGCGAAGCGAGAGACGGCGACTGCCATGGGTTCTTCCGGCTGGATCAGCAGAGAGCTCCCGTCCGGACGAGAGAGCACCGCCCACCGCACGTCTTGCTTGCTTCCGTTATCTTGCGGGCGCACGTACTCGGTGAACTGTTCCATCACCGTGCCGGAATACACACCTACGTCGGCGCTCCTTTTCCTGTCCGGATAGCTCTCATGAGGTCCCCGTCCTAGCCACGAAAACTGATCCAACGATGTAGTAAACCGGAACTCCAGGCCGAGACGGGGCAGCGGTGGTAGTGTGCCGAGGGGCCGCACGTCGTTGTCCATGACGATGGTCCCATCGGACAGCGCGGTATAGGTACACTCATGCAGAAAGCCCGAGCCCTTGAAGCCCATGCACTCGACTTCCGCCCGGATGCGTATGGCAGTATCACCTAGTCGTCCCCATGACACGCTGCGGGCACGATACGACATCTGTGTCAGGCCGCTATCGTACAAAGCCCCGCGGAACCACACATCGTTGTCGGTGAGCGCACGCATCACGCTGAGCTTGGGACTTGGCTGAGAGAAAACGTCGCGCCCATCCACGAGCAGTCTGGTGAACATGCCCTTCCGCAGGTCGAACTCGGCAGTGAAGCCCGAGCCACGAAGCTGCAGGATCCCGCTTGCCTCCTTCACTTCGAGCGGTTGTGCGGGAAGGGGCCGAGTGGTCGGTGTCTGCAACGCACCAAGCTCGAACTGTTCCGACGCAACTACGTGTCCCTTATCGGCCCACAATGTGTCGTCTCGCAGCAGAAAGCGGACGCTAAGGAACGCCTCGCTGCCGGGCGCGCCTCGCCTAGCAGGCAGTGAGATGTTGAGATCGGACTCTGCCCCCGGAGGTACGTTAACGGGTACCAGCAATCCCCTGCCGACCTCTACCCCGTCCTCGGTCATCACCCACTCGATGTCATAGACGTCCAGGTTGGTGAAGGAATGCTTGTTCCGTACCCTCAACTTCCCGGCGCCCACATCTACTGCCGAGATGCCGATGGGTTGATACACTTTCTTGACTTCCAGCAACTTCGGAGTGACCTGGCGGTCCGGGGGGATGACACCATTGCAGCAAAAGTTTCCGTCGTTCGGTTTGTCGTCGTAGTCACCGCCGTAGGCGTAGTACCACCTGCGCTTGCCGTCGGCTCCAGGAGGCTCGTCCGTGTACTTACGCAGCGCCTGATCCACCCAATCCCATATGCAACCGCCGATCAACCGCGGATGGGCGTCAATCACGTTCCAATACTCCTGCAGGTTGCCGCACGCGTTGCCCATGGCATGTGCATACTCGCACATGATGAACGGCTTAGGTGACTTCTCCTTGCCCACTTGTGCCAGCCATTCGACAGAGGGGTACATCACGCTATCAATGTCCGCCACCGAGTTCATGCGCTCATAGTGCACCGGTCGCGTCGTGTCCAGCTGGCGCACCAGATTCGAAGTGGCTTCGAAGTTCACACCGCTGCCAGCCTCGTTGCCAAGCGACCATATGATCACCGATGGGTGGTTCTTGTCCCGCTCTACCATTCTCCGTGTGCGGTCCAGGTGAGCAGTCTCCCATTCCGGCTTGTTACCCAGCGTCTTGTTCAGATCGTAACCCATGCCGTGCGACTCGACGTTGGCCTCGTCTATCAGGTAAATGCCGTAGCGGTCGCACAGGTCATACCACTTCTCGTCGTTAGGGTAGTGGCTGGTGCGCACGGTGTTGATGTTGTGACGCTTCATCAGCAGGATGTCTTGCAGCATCCGCTCCCTGCTCACGTAGCGGCCGCTGTCCGGGTCGTGTTCGTGTCGGTTGACACCGCGCAGCTTGACCGACGCACCGTTGATCAGGAGCTGGGAGTCTCGTATCTCCACCACTCGAAAACCGAAGTTGGTCCTCGTGGTGTGAACGACGTTGCCGGTAGAGTCCTTCAGTGTCAACACGAGATTGTGAAGATATGGCTCCTCGGCTGACCATTTGCGCGGCACGGGCACGGGTGCTGACATGCGAATGAGGGCTTCCTCGCCAGCCGAAATCTCCTTCGTCTTGCCGGTTGCGAGCGGCGTCTTACCTACCACTTGCCCAGAACTGTCATACAGCGTGATCTCGGCGGTGTGCTCGGCAGCCGTTCGGCCCGAGAGGTTGCGCACCTTGACGGTCACATCCAATGTGGCATCGCGGTAGTTAGCGTCGAACGAGCTGGTGGCGAAGAAATCCCGAATGTGCACCTGCGGCATCGCAATAAGCCACACATCGCGGAAGATGCCACCGAACCGAAACATGTCTTGGTCTTCCAGGTAGCTGCCATCACACCACCGATACACCTCGACCGTCAATAGGTTCTCGCCAGCGGTCACGTACGAAGTGATGTCGAACTCCGCGGGCGTCTTGCTCTCCTCGCTATAGCCCACCTGCTTCCCGTTCAGCCACAGGTAAAAGGCCGAATACACCCCGCCGAAGCGCACGAACACCCTGCGACCCGACCAGTCGGGAGGCACGGAAAAGGTTGTTCGGTACGAACCGACCGGGTTGTACTCGTGTGCGATGTATGGGGGATTCGCGGGATGAGGATAACGCACGTTGGTGTAAATGGGGATGCCGTATCCATGCATCTCCCAGCAGGCAGGTACAGGAATTGTGCCCCACTTACTGTCGTCGTAGCCCGGCTGCTCGAAGCCCACCGGCCTATCAGCGGGCTTGCCCACCCATCGGAACTTCCAGTCACCGTTCAGCGAGCGAACGAAGGGTGACACCTCGTGCCTGCCCTCCACCGCCGCTCGTAGGTCGGCGAAGGGGTAGGCCGTGGCTCGCGGAGCTTCCTTGTTGCGTCCGACGATCTGGGGGTCTTCCCAATCGGGTAGTTGCAAAGTCATTCGGTCACCTGTCTGCAATGCGAGGATGAGCGCGAGGGCCTGAAAAGCCAAAGAAGCCATCATAGCGTGACAGGATTCCCCAACGGGTACGTCTCGTCCTGCAGCGGCGAGCGTGGCGGGACAAAGGAGTCAAGAAGGCGCGTGGCGAAGGCTGGGCCGAGGGGTTCTGCCT
The DNA here is from genome assembly GCA_039961735.1 of Fimbriimonadia bacterium. NCBI lineage: Bacteria > Bacillati > Armatimonadota > Fimbriimonadia > Fimbriimonadia bacterium. The sequence continues at coordinate 33,148 of JABRVX010000018.1, read as the reverse complement.
CCAGCGCGAGCCCCGAAGGGGGAACGCAGAGTGGCCGAGTTCATCTACGTGGTTCGACCGCCCAGGCCGACGTTCGTGGCGGACGCGACGCAGGAAGAAACCAATGCAGTCGCCTCGCACTTCGCCTACCTGCAGGAGCTAAGGGCGGAGGGCCGGCTGCTGCTAGCCGGACGGACCGAGGGCGGGGAGTTCGGTATCGTCGTATTCGTGGCTGAGGACGCCGAGCACGCCGACCAAACCGTCCACGCGGACCCCGCCGTGTACCAAGGCGTCTTTACAGCCGATTGCTATCCGTTCCGGGTTGCCCTGTTCGCCGGGCGCGAATAGTATCATGAGTGCACAATAGGGTCTCTTATTGATACCGCGTGGTCAGTGCTTTTGTGGAGAGTTGGTCACACTCCAGGAAGTCCGTTCTGGTTGTGCTCGGCGATGACGGAGCGGGGCATGGCGAACGCGGTACGGTTCATGCCTCAGCAAGACCGTGCCTGACCCTCCGCCTAAGTCGCCTCGGCCCGAGGTACGGGCCGCAGATCACTCCTGGCTCCTTGACCGCGCTAGTGCTGCCCACGGCGTCGCAGGACCCACCGTTGGATGCTAGTCAACCGGCACGTACGGAACCATCTCGTCGAGGTGCCCCGGCATGGGCTGCGGCTCAGGACAGGTAAGCTCGCCCTAGCTCGACTGCAGCGGCTTGGTAGGGTCCCAGTAGTACAGGTGGAACGCGATCTTGCGGTCGCCAGGACCTGAGGGCTCATCATAGTGCGGAACCGCAAGAGCCGATCCATCCAGTGTTAGGTAGCGCTCGTCGTCGGCTACCTGCCACCGGTCGCGTGGCAAATCGTCGCGGCACCGGTAGAAATCGCCGATGTCGAAGCGACCGCCCGGGCCAAATACGAGAACCCCGATGAGGACCACGGACTCCGGCTGCTCTCGGACCTCTTGCTCCGCCGGACCGGGGTGCTGCTCTCGAGGCGGTGTGCCATGGAGCAATTCGGGTTGCTCTCTGAAGAGATCCTCGGTAACTGGGAGCCTGGGCACGCCCGGCACCTCGATTGATCGCTCAGGCATGTGCGCGTCTCCCTTGTTATGAGAAGGCTCCCAGCGCGAGGCTCCCTTCGCCGAGTTGCCATATGTCATCGGCAGCCACGGATCGTGCGTCGTCGCCGCATTCCATGCGACCCCTGAGCCGAAACGCGATGCCGGCAAGGCCCGTCTGGTATACTGCCTGCCAGTCCCGGGGGACCGACACCGACGCACGCCAATAGGCCTTTGCGCTCGGGGAGAGCCCTTCGGACTGGACTTCCGTGGGGATGTAGCTCAGCTGGGAGAGCGCTGCAATCGCACTGCAGAGGTCGGGAGTTCGAATCTCCTCATCTCCACCACTCCAGAATTGGCTCGGGAGGATATGCCCGTCGAGCCCTACAGAGCACGGGGGTGTCTCCAGTGACCTCCACGCTCGGGGCCGCGAGGACCGGCAGTCGCGCTAGTAATTTGCAGCCGGAGCTCTTCGGCATGGATGCTTACCCGTGGCGGCTCCGCGATCGTCTTGCACTCAGCCTGTCAGCCAACCTAGACCTCGCTAAGACCGTGGGCTTACCCTGTACGGCGCAAGCCTAAGAGATGGGGGTGGCTGTTTTCAGCGCGTGGACCAATTGAAGTCGGCAGCCACGGAGGGCCAGGCTCTGGAGAGGTGGGAGTGAGCGCACACCGGTATTGGCTTGCCACTCCGTCGGAATGCGGAAGGCTTTACTTAGTGTATAATAGCTAATCATATCCTATCCCCTGGGGAACTGAACTTCCAAAATGCCTGCCGCACTATCGAAGCTAGCAATTCTCTCGTTCAGCCTTTTTCTCGGTTCCGTGTGCGATGCCAAGGTAATTCACGTCGATCGGGCAGCGCATGGCGCCAATACCGGCGTGTCTTGGAAGGATGCATACGTGAGCCTCCAGGACGCGCTCCTAGTGGCGCAACCGGGTGATGAGATACGAATTGCCAGAGGCACCTATTGTCCAGGACCTCCCGGCGACACCACAGCTAGTTTCCAACTGAGGGATGGTGTTACGCTTCTGGGCGGTTACGTCGGGGGTGACATGGCAACCAATATTCGCGACCCTAGGGCGAATCCTACTATTCTGTGCGGTGATATTGGCTATGACGATGTGTTCGGTTCTGGCTGGTGGCGCACTGGTTGGGCGGTCAATAGCCCTAACAGCCAGCATGTCGTCTCGGCAACCGACGTCAGTGGAGCAACCCTGGATGGGCTCGTCGTCTCCCAAGGGTATGCCATTCAGTCCAGCGGTGCAGGGATTTATGCCGAGCGTAGCGACCTTCACATCCGGAACTGTGTTTTTCGGCGCAATGCCTCGTACCAAGGGCGTGGGACCTGTGCTTACATCCTCGACAGCCAAGTGCAGTTCGAGGGCTGTAGGTTCGAGGAGAGTTATGGGCGGCTCTCTAGTGGCGTTGGAATTGGGGCTTACGGCGCAAGCGAGGTCACAGTAGCGGGCTGCGCGTTCTACGACTTGGAAGCGGATGGTGATGCATCGAGTGGAAATGGCGGGGCCATCGAGTTCTGGACCGTCCTTCCGGCTACCGTGGTTCAGTGCAGCTTCGACCGCTGCAAAGCATTTCCGTTCGGTGGGCAGTACGCACAGGGTTCCGGCACCTATGGGGGTGCCATCCACAACTTCGGGGCTCCTCTGAGCGTCGCCAGATGCTGGTTCACGAACAACATTTCGATGCAGGGAGGCGCAATCTATAGTTGGAAGGACCTCACGGTAAACAATTGCGTGTTCTCGGGCAACCAAACCTATGCACTTCCAACGAGCCAGGGCCAGTCAATCGGGGGCTTTGGCGGCGCAATCGCCACCTATTCGTCTCAGAATTACACACTTATGGTCGTGGGCTGCACTCTCGTCAACAACGAGGCTCACGAGACTGGCGGCATCTGGTTCAACGGCTACGGGACGGTGTCCGCACTCGTCTCGGGCTGTATTTTGTGGGGGAACCGTGACCAGGACGGCGTACATTGTCAAGCTCAGGTAAAGAAAGCGAGTTACTGCTGCATCCAGAACCTCTGGGTCCCACGACCCGGCGAGGACCCCATCGATCCGGCCAAGTTCCCACACTGCTTCGATCTAGACCCGCAGTTCGTCGCGTTTCCGACCGACCTACGGCTAGGCCCCAACTCGCCCTGCCTCGACGCGGCGGACAGGACCGCTCACTTCGCCGGGCAGTTCTGGGATATCCTGGGCAGCCCGCGCTTCGTAGACATCGTCTGGGCACCCGACACCGGTCGTGGCTCATCTCCCTTGCCAGACATGGGTGCGTTCGAGCGTCAGCTAGACGGCCCGCCTGTTACAGGGATACCCGTTCGCCGCTGAGGACTTAACCCAGCGCCCTGTCGTTGTGCCGTAGAAGTCATCAGAGCTGCCCTAGAGGCTAACCCCCTGGCCGGGCAGAAGGGGGGAAACGAGTAGCAGCCAACAGATTGGTCGCAGTGGTTGGCGCGACGGGGGCGCAGGGTGGCGGAATGTGCCGCGCCACTTTGGAGGACCCGTCCGACGGTTTCCGGGTGCGCACGTTGATGTGCATTCCCGACCCACCCATGGCAAAGGTGTTCGCTGAGCGTGAAGGCGAAGTGGTCGGAACTGACCTGGACGACGCCGAGATCCTCGGCGGAGCCTTTGCGGGTGCATACGACATCTACGGCGTCACGAACCTCTTGGAGCACACCTGTCAGCCCGCCTTTCGTACTAGGGAGGTCGGCAGGTCGGCGCTCCAGTACAGCTGACAGGGTTAGTGGCCGGCAACCTCGCAGACGACCCGGAGCGGTGCTCGGAGCCCCGTTAAGTCCACTGCACCCGTGTCGTCGATCGCCAGCGTCTGACCGATCGCTGTGGCACGGACCGCCCGATACCCATCGGGGAGACGAAACCGCAAGAGCAGCCTATATGGCCTTCTGGGTGCGGGGGAGATGTCGGCTATGAGCTTGCCCTGAGATATCTGCGACTCGATGCGATACGACACAAGCCCGAAGGCCGTGGGTGCATTCTTTACACTTACCACCTGCCCGTCACGCATCCAGTGCCGCGGCACCGCGAATCCCAGACGGAGGGTCTCAGGTACCCCGTCGTCGTTCAAGTCCCAATCCTGTATCAACATATACCGCAGCATGGTGAGGAAGTAGCCAGTGGAGGAGGAGTTCGGCGGCAAGTACGTCGGTCGGCCGTGGTTATCGAGCGGTCGCAAGCCCGTGCCCTCGGCGCCGTAGAACGTGTCACGTGTCAGCGTTTGAGCGAGCTTTCCGTAGAGGGAGACCGCCGCGAGGTTTGGCTCGTCCCGACGCAGAACTTCCAGCACGTACCGCAAGCCATAAAGATCGTTGAGGGCATCCGTATTCGCGAACCACGCGACGTTGGCATCGAATCGCAGCCGGCCCATACACAGGCCGCCTTGTTCCCGCACATGGCGGATGATCCACTCGTTATACTCCGGTCGTGACAGCAGAGCGCCAGACTCGAGCGTATAGGGGCGATGAGGTTCCAATAGGCACTCAGACCCGTAGATGTGATGGGAACAGCGCGTTTCTCGAATCCGAACAGCGCCATCGGGATGAACGGCGGATCACTGGTTCGGTCCGCGCTTCTATCTACGGCATCTAGAATCGCGCTCCTCAGCTTGTCGGCTGCCGTCGCATACTTCTCGGCCAAGGGCTGGTCTACTCCGCCTTGCAGGCAAGCACCCAGATCTCTCAGCGCCCTCCACGCAGCGCAGTTGGAGTTGAGGCTGTTAACGGGAGTCACGATATCGCCACAATATCCGGACTTCGGTAGCAGCCCCGTCTCCGGCTCTACTCGAGCGACTAACTCGTCGGCAGACCTCTGCCAGTGTTGACGAGTTTCTCGCAGAAATCCGTCGTCGCGCGTTAGCCGGTAGAGGCCGTGCATGAGACGGATCTTGTAGGCACGGTCGTGGTCTTCCACACCATGCTGCAAAGGTCGTTCCAGCATGGGAATGGCATACCGCGTTGCCGAAGGAACTCCATACAACCCCAGAGCAAAAACTGCGTCTCCACATTCTGCCTCGAACGTACAGGCATATTGGTTTAGTGCACTGTACATCATCGTATCGCCGTGCAGTAGTGTTAGTAGTGTGACTAGAGACGTCCGCCACGCACGATTCACCACGGCGTCCGGCGTCTCTATCTGCACACAACGCTTCAATTGTGCCTCCCAGAAGCGCTGCGCGTCTGCTAGATCACGGTGATAGTCGGGGCTCCTTTCTGGGCCAAGATGAGGAGATTCTCCGGCTCCGAAGAAGAGACAACGGGCCGCCGCACCCTTGTTCAGCTGCGCAGTTAACTGCGCGGCTGCGGTGTTCCACTTCCAGGACCCGTCGTGTACGACTCGCACGCCCCCCGAAGGCTCTGCCAGCTGTTGGCTCGCCGCCGCCAGCGACAGACTGGGAAAGTTGAGAGTAGCCCTGCCCGAACTCCCAGAGACGAGACGTATTTGGACACAAGCAGCTTCGGCCCCTCCGACCGGTCTGGGAGCCGCAAATGCTTCGAGGTGGTACTTACTTGCACCCACGCGATACTGCCAGCGATAGATCGGCATCCAGCCGTCCGCTAGATGCGGTCCAACCCACCGGTCCAGGTCGGCGCCGAATCGCTCGGGCGGATCGCCGACCCAGACTTCCATGGGGTGAAGGTTTGCGTCGTGCCAGTTAGGGCGGTTGGCCCATAGATTGACCCCTGAGCCATCACTCGCCAAACGCTGCTTCTGTTGCCCGTGAAGAGAGCCTACGACGATCGGATAGCGACCGAACTCCGCATCCACGTAGCGGAGCGGGGGGAGGAGATCGGCAAAGAAGCGATACGATGGACCGTCCGGCTGTCGGATTGCGGCCTCGCCCCATAGGTCGGTACGAGCTTCTAGCACTTGGTCTAGGATAGGCACCTGAGCTTCGGACGACGCGCACGCAGACATCAGCCAGAAGGGTAGGAGAGCCATGAGTATCACGTCCGAATCCTACTCTTGGCTGATCCCGTTTCTTCGAGGCCCGAGATGGGTCGCTCTTGCATCATCGTCTCGCACCCAGATTATCAGACTCCTTGGGTCTCGCTGCTGCCACTACGCATCCTGATACCAGGCCACCCAGTCCGAAAAGGGGATGTCACTCCGCGGCTCGGAGCCCAATCGTATGACATGGCCGTCCGGGTCCTGCACGTGCATTTCGTAAGCCCAAGGATAGTTCGTAGGCGGTAGTGGAATACGAGCGCCCTTCGCCATGTACTCCTGATGCAGTGCGGCGGCATCGCCGACGCCGATCCACACCCAGGTGCCGCTACACCCCTGGGCGCCCTCGCACAGCATTAGATTGGCGTGCTTGCGCGAGACTGATGCGATGCGCCCTTCATAGTTCCAGTCAACCGAGAACCCGAGAACGCGCGTGTAGTAATCCAAGCTGCGCTCCAGGCTTTCGACCCGTAGTATCGGGCTCGACGCGTGGAAGTGAATGTCGTGGTTCTCCCCTTCGATTGCGTCGATCACTGTTCGTCCCCCAAGAATGCGTGCGGATGGGATCGCGTTATACCCGGCACGGCGCTGAACCGCGGGCACCCTATGGCTTGGGGTATCTTTCGGAGAGCCCTCGACGGGTGCGAGCGCGCACGGACGCAGTGCTGCGGTGCAACTCCGGCGGGCGGGTGCTCGGGGGCTGAGGGAGGAAGATGACGAAGAAGATGCGCAGACGCTCCTGGGCGGAGCCTTTCAAGATCAAGGTCGTCGAACCGCTCCTGATGACGACTCGGGAACAGCGCGAAGTAGCGCTGAAGGAAGCGGGCTACAACACCTTTTTGCTGCCCTCGCGGCTCGTGTACATCGACCTGTTAACCGACTCCGGCACGAACGCGATGAGCGACTGGCAATGGGCCGGCATGATGATGGGGGACGAGGCCTATGCCGGAAGCCAAAATTTCGAGCACTTGCAGGAGGCGGTGCGCAAGTACTACGGCTACCGATACGTAGTGCCGACGCACCAAGGCAGAGGAGCCGAACACCTACTCAGCAAGAGCCTCATCAAACCAGGCGACTTCGTTCCCGGCAACATGTACTTCACTACCACCAGGCTCCACCAAGAGCTAGCCGGCGCGACGTTCGTGGACGTGGTGATTGACGAGGCACACGATCCGGAGAACTTACACCCATTCAAGGGCAACGTTGACCTGGACAAGCTGGAGGGACTGATCAAGAAGGTGGGTGCCAAGCGGGTGCCCTATCTGTGTCTTGCAGGAACAGTCAACATGGCTGGCGGACAGCCCTTCAGCATGGCGAATCTACGCGAGGTTCGAGATCTGACCAAGCGATACCGCATACCCATCTACGTGGACGCCACGCGACTGGTAGAGAACGCCTACTTCATCCAGCAGCGCGAAAAGGGATGGGCCGACAAGTCATTGGCGCACATAGTACGCGAAGTTGGAAAACTGACCGACGGATGCACGATGAGCGCGAAGAAGGACTCGCTCGTCAACATAGGCGGTTTTCTCGCCACTAACTCTAAGAAGTTGTACGAAGAGGCTTGCAACCTGGTGGTAGTGTACGAAGGTCTGCACACCTACGGCGGTCTTGCGGGCCGCGACATGGAGGCCATGGCTCGAGGCATCGTGGAGAGCATGCACCAAGATCACATGCGAGCACGTATCGGCCAGGTCGAGTACCTGGGTAACAATCTGTTGCGCGAGGGCATACCCATCGTTCTCCCCATCGGCGGTCATGCTGTGTTCATAGATGCACGCCGGTTCTATCCGCACATTCCGCAAGACGACTTCCCGGCACAGACGCTGGCGGCACAGATCTACCTGGAGAGCGGCATCCGTACGATGGAGCGCGGGATTGCTAGCGCGGGTCGAAACCCGGCGACCAAGGACCACTATCGTCCCAAGCTCGAACTGACACGCCTGACAATCCCTCGACGGGTGTATACCCAGGCGCACATGGATGTTACGGTAGAGTCGGTGGCCGAGGTGTACTCGCAGCGGAAGTCGGTGAAGGGATTGCGCATGGTGTACGAGCCGAAGCATTTACGCTTCTTCCGCGCCCGCTTCGAGCCGAAATAAGCAACGCACGCGGTCCAAGGCTCGCCCACCCCGTCATGCTGAGCCTGTCGAAGCACCCGTCATGCTGAGCCCGTCGCACGTGGCAGTGGTCTATGCCGCCACCCACCTACGTACTGGGTTCCAAGAACGTACCGTCCTGAAGCTCGCGGTACGCTTGGCGCAGTTGTTCCTGAGTGTTCATAACGATAGGGCCGTACCACGCTACCGGCTCCTTCAGCGGCTCACCACTCACTAGCAGGAACCGAATCCCCTCTTCGCCGGCCCGAACCCGTACCTCGTCCCCGCTATCGAACAAGACGAGTGACCGATTGTCTGCTTCGGTCGGTGGCGAAGTGTCAGCCCATCCGACCGACTCAGTGGGCACAGAAAGCGGTTCGACGCGTTGCAGAACTTCCCGGACCCTTCGAAGACGTAGGCGAATGCGTTACGTCCCATCTCGACGCGAATCGTTTTCTCCAATCCGGGCGGCACTGAAATGTCCACATACACGGGGTCTGCCGCGATCCCCTCGACCGGCCCCTGCTTGCCCCAGAAGGAACCGCACACGATGCGCGCACGCGTGCCGTCGTCGTCGGTCTCTTCCGGGATCTCGTCGGCCTTCACCTCCTGGTATCGCGGTGCAGTCATTTTCAGCGCCGCCGGCAGGTTGGCCCAGAGTTGGAACCCGTGCATACGGCCAGAAGCGTCGCCCTTAGGCATTTCCTGATGCAGGATTCCGCGGCCCGCCGTCATCCACTGTACGTCTCCGGCCGCGACTGTACCGCTGTGCCCCATGCTGTCGCCGTGCTCTACGGTTCCTGCAAGCACATAAGTGATGGTCTCGATGCCCCGGTGTGGGTGCCACGGAAACCCTGGTAAGTACTGCTCCGGGTCGTCGCTGCGGAAGTCGTCGAGCAGCAGAAACGGATCGAAATCGGATGTACCACCGAATCCGAATGCACGGTGCAGGTGCACTCCCGCACCCTCGAGTGTCGGCTTGGCTCTGCCGAACCTCTTGACCGGTCGTATGGACATGGCTCACCCCCCCGGTTTCGTACGATGAAGGCGATTCTACCGGCACCACACATCTGGAGTTCGGCTACAATACGCCTGTGAACTTAGCCGCGGAGCCATATGTCCCGCAGCGGGTCGCGCCGAGTTTCGCGTGGCTATGGCTTTATCTCCTCTACTGTATGCTTCACATCGTCCTCTCGCCGGTGCTCGCCCTTCGGTCCGCCTTGCGGGCGAGGCGACGCGACTATGCGCGATCATGGTGGCTGCGTCTCACGGGCGGGGCGCGACCGCCGCACTCGGGCCCGTGGACCGTCTTCTTGGCACCCCACATCGGCGAGGCGAAGGTGGCGTCGAGGCTCGCGCAATCGGTAGCTGAGATGGGTGAACCGCATGCTGCCGTGCTGGCGACGGTAGACAGCGCGGTCGAGGCCGTGCGCGGGACCGGCATATCCGGTGCCGCCCCCTTTAACAACCCGATCTCTTGCCTACTCTTTCTCCTGCGCTGGCGCCCGCGGGTGTTGGTAGCCATCGGATCGTGCGACATGCCGCATATGACAGCGCTATGTGCGCTTTGGGGAATCCCGATAGTAATCCTCAACACGGCGCTGACACAGTCGCAAGCCGTCGGAATTGCGCGTAGTGGAATGCGGCGATGGAGATGGCAGGTGCCGGTGCTCTACGTCGCTCCGACGCATCAGATTGCTGCCAGGCTGGCGCAGCTAGGCGTGCCATCACGGCGCGTGCTCGTAGCAGGGCCGTTAGGTTCGTGGCCGGAGCCGAAGGTGGCTGATGACAGCATGCGCAAGGCTTGGATGAGCCGACTCGGCTTGTCGCCCACCGATGGGCCGATTATCCTCGCAGGTAGCATCCATTCCGAGGACGACGACGTGGTCCTTCCTGCGTTCGGGCTACTCCGCAGGTCCGTGCCCGATGGGGTGTTAGTGCTGGCCCCGCGCAGACTGGACCGCATCTCGGCGCTGCTTCAACAGCTAGCGAAAAGGAGTATCTCCTACAAGTTACGCTCCGACGAGGACGCTCCGCTACCCCCGGGTAGGGTTATCATTCTGGACACGTACGGCGAGCTCGAGCACCTGTATGCGATCGCCGACGTGGCGCACGTGGGTGGGACGTTCAGCGCTGCACAAGGGGGACACACACCCGCGGAGGCACTCGCTTGGGGTGTGCCCATCACGGTCGGGACGCACTTCGAGCAGCAGCGAGCCACTATCGAACCGCTGCTCGCCGATGGCATTGCACGAGTCGCCTGCAACGAACACGAGCTGTCCCAGGCTTGGGAAAACCTGCTACCGGGTCGGAATATTCGAGAGCGGGTAAGGCAATCTTACGCCCGGCTCCGTTCGCCTGAAGCCGACGCACTGGCAGCAGTGTGGCAGCAAGTGGGAGCGATCACTGCCGGCTCGTCTGGGACGACGATGACAGGATACGCGACTTCGAGTTCATCGCGTCACAGTTTGCGGTAGAACCACAGAACCGCGCCGCGCTGTGGGAGCTTGATAGGGAAACCCTCCGACTGCAGCTTCTCCCCGGTAACCTCTACGGTCTCACCATTGTCACTGCTCTCGAAGATGTATCGAGCCTCGGGCGCTACCCCTTTCGGCCTAGCCACGAAGGTCTCCTCCGAGTTCTTTGGCAAACGTACCGCCTGGATCACCCCTCGTCCGGTTGTCGGCTCGTCGAACTGGCGCACCACCCATTGCGTGGCATCACGATGATAGGGCGTGAGCGGATAGTAGTCGCCAAACAGTAACAACTGTGACGCGTTGCGCCAGATCGCGATCAGTTTGCGAGATAGCTCGAAGTCGTAGTCGTCCCGTCGGATGTCCAGTGTCACGAACAGCATGGGTGCCATTGCAGTATAGTAGGCGAACGGATCCACCGAGGCATCGAAGCGCGAGCCACCCGTCAGGTCCCATGACAGTGTGAACTCCTTGAAGTACGGAATCCACTCGTACAGCGTCCGCTGGAATGCCAGCTTGACGGGGTGGTCGCCATATCCATAGTCGCTGTAGTGCAGCGGAACAGAGCGCCGCATAGTCTCGAGGTCGTTGCGCCTCCCACCACTCGCACAGGAGTCGATCCACAGCCCCGGATTGTGCTCGATCAGGTCGTCCCAATAGCGCAGGTACCCCTGCACGTACAGGTTCTCGTTCATCCCCTGCCGACCTTCTGTCTCGTTTTCTCGCCAGTGCTGCAAAGGCGAGAAGTTGTGGTCCTGCCGATAGATGCGTATGCCGTTGTCACGGATGAGCTTACACACGTGGTCGGTCAGCCACTGCCTGCAGTCGGGGTTGCCGAGATTGAACAGCGCATTGTCGCTCTCCTTGGCTCGCAGCAGCCAGTCGGGATGATCGCGCTCGAACATCGTGCCGGCCCGCACGCGTTCCGGCTCGAACCACACCAACAGCTTCGCACCGGCACTCTCTGCCGCCTCGGAGATAGCTTTCATCCCGTTGGGAAACCGCTCGGGATCTGGGTACCAGTTCCCCGTGATCGGCCACCGCCGCCGTTCCTCGTTGTCCGAGCAGGGATACCACCCCGCATCAATCCACCACACATCGAAAGGGATCCCATGTTCCTGGAACTTGGCCATGTAGCGCAGTTGGTTCTCTTCCGTCGCGGCTGTGAACTCCTCGCCCTCATCCGTGGCTGCCAGAGCAATGAGCGGCTGCAGGGGCCGTCCGTTCGGTCGCGGCAGTAGGTGCGCGAGGTACCACCGCCGCCACAGGTTGATCGCACGCGTTTCGTCACCCTTCCATGCCAACACCGTCATGCGTGGCGTCCGGATGCTCTCGCCGGGGTCGAGTCGGAGGTGTGTCTTCTCCTGCCCGGCCTTCACGTGCACTCCATCGCTCGCGCCCTCGACCGTCAGCGACCACTGCCCAGGCCATCCGAGCGCCCAGGTTAGGCCGCGACCTTCGAAGAGAATGCGGAAGTAGGGGAACCACCCATCGCAAGGGCGTCCGCCGTTGGGAGCGAGATGAACCTTCGTTCCCGGAGCCAAGACCGCCTCTTGAGGCTCATAGCCATGCTCGTCCCAGAAGTCGCCTCTGTAGTGGTGTAGGACTGGTGCCGAACCTACCAGAGTCGCATCGAGCGCTTCGATGTCACTTAGAAGCGGGGTGGGTGTGGTGCCACGGTTGGCGAACCAGGCGACCCATTCCAGCACGGGATAATCCCTGTAGACCAGGCACTCGATCCGGATTTCCAGTCCAGTCTGTGGGGCACGGCCCGTCCACACCAGCTCTACCATGTTCGCGTCCAGCAGTCGAGTCTGGGTCACTGGCTGCCAGTCCCTCGGGATGCCCCTCTGCTGCTTTCCGTCGAACAGATAGGTGATAGGGAGCTTCGAGGGGTCGGTGAAAAACTGCTCGTACAGGGCACGGCTCTCGGCCATGTCTTCAGAGGTCGGTATCGGGGGTATAGATGCAGGCTTCATCGTGCTCGCCTCGTGCTGTCCGTGTCCGGCAACCGAGGGCTCGCATTCATCGGGTTGTCGGTCCAGTCGTTGGGAGGTTGCAGCCTCGGGTTTGCCGGCCATATCGGGTTCGCCGCGTTGAGCCATTCCTCCCGTCGCGAGCAGCAGCATGCCCGCCACCATCGTCGCGATTCCCAGCCACTGCACGGGAGCCACCTTGGAACGAAACGCCACGGCGATGGCAATCCGACTAAGCAGGAACGCACCACCCGCAGCGACGCCTAGCGCGACGTTGGGGTTGATCACGCGGTACACCAGCATCAACAGCCATATGCTGGACAGGCCGAGGGCGTTCCCGCCCCAGAACCCCCACACCCAACGAGAGTCCGAAAGGCTGCCCCACTTGAACAGCACCTGCGCCACGATCTGCATCACCCAAAAAACGATTAACAGCACTCCAACTCGGCCCACCCGCAGCGATCCTCCAGGGCGTCCTGTCTGCGTCGAATCGAACGCCCCTCAAGGCTTCTCGCCGGCGCATCGGATTTCCTGGACGAAATAGCTGCCGATCGTGTCGGGGCTCTTCAGGCACGCTTGGCCGATGAAGCCATTCGTCTCAGCAGGTTCATCTGGCCGAGGTGGTACGAGACGTGGATAAGGATGCGGATCAGCGTTTCGACGGCTTCCTGATCCGAAACCAGCTTGTGGTCGAAGGGTTCACTGGCAGCGATACGCCGAGCCTCCTGCAGCCCATCGAGCAATCGTTTCTTCAGCGCGTGCCACTCGCTCGGGTCCGGCACACGAAAGTCGTTGTTCCATTCCGGCGGGCCCGCCTTCCGTCGTCCGCCTGCGAGCTTCTGCAGCCAGAAGTCCTGCCACAGAACGGTGTGCGCGAGGTTCGTCAGAATCGAGTAGGCTGCTCCCGCCGGTACCGCCGCCCGACTATCCTCACGCACTCGCAACACGCCTGCCGGGGTCGGGATGTCCCAGCCTTCCAGAATCTGGTCGAACTGCATCACTAAGAGCGCACGGTCCATTCCTGCAGCATAGCAGACTGGATTTCGCTACTGCGCCGACCTGGCACCAGGCGTCTGGTTATCTCGAGGTCGGCGAACGACGAAATCAAGCTATTCCGACAGCAACCGCCCTGCTCGCGCGCTCTGCAAGCTGATGGAGGAGCACCCGTTCGCGTTCGAGCGCGGCAAGCTCCGCCTCCAGAGCGGAGGACCTGGCCTGCCTCTGGCGAGCAAGTTGCTCCACTGCCTCGGTGATCGCCTGTGCAGTCTCGTCTGCCCGCTCGGCGAGCTCCTGTGCGCACTTCTTCACCGTGGGTTCTATGCGTCGCACGAAGTCGTAGCGGATCTGGCCACAACTCATCTCGAACATCTCCCAGAGCTTCGCCGTCACCGTGCGTTCGATCCACCTGCGTACGAACCGGGCCGGCAAGAAGCGCGCAAGGATCCAGGCCTCTGGGCTGAGATGAACTTCGGCCTGCCAGCGGGCAAGCGAGAAGCGACTTCTGTCTGTCAGGCCTTCTCGGATGGCGAAGGACTTTAACTCCACGCCGAAGGCGTCGGACGCTGCTTCGTGAATCCCCTGGAGCGATGAGGCCATCTGTTGCGAGAACTCCTCCAGAACGCCTTCGAGACGGGCGTTGATCCTAACCTCTTCCTCCTGCCGCCAGACGCCAAGGATGTTGTCTATGGTGTCGGCAATGCTTCTGCTTGCCTGCTCGAACGCTTCAGCCGCCGTAACCCTCGGCCCCACGTTGTCGAGAAAGGCCTTGAGACTCACCAAGGCACTGGGGAACTCCGCCCGCTTCAGTGCCTCCAAGTCTTGCTCCACGGAAGCAATCAGGTCCTGACGGCTCTTCTCGCGCAGCAGGAATAGGTTGCGCTCGCGCTCGGCACGGAGCTTCTCGAGGCGCGTTGTGAAAGTGCTGAGACGGCTCTGAATCTCTTCGAAGGGCGTGGTCAGCACAGTCTGCTCGAGTGACAGCCTGGTACTCAGCACTTCCTCTGCTGCAGTAACCGTCCGCCGCGCAGACTGCAAGGCGACGGCAGTGCGATCCGTCTGCAGGAAATCTGTTACCACAGCGACCAGCTTGCCAAAGCCACTCGCTTCGACCAGATCACCGTTGTTCTTAGCAGAGGCCTCGAGGGCACGCTTCGAGGAAACTGCCATTATGGGCAGCGTTAGGTCGAGGCGCCCACGGATCGTCTCACGGGTGAAGTTCAGGGCCTGCTCCAGCTCAGTCGGCGTCAACCTGTCAGACTTGTTCACTACCACGAACACACGCGGCACCTGTTCACACACTGTCTGCAGGAACGTTGCTTCGGCCTCGCTCATGGGGGGATCCGACGATAGCACGAAGAGAGCAGCGTCGGCACTCGACAAAAACCCGCGCGCTGTCGCGGTGTTGTGAAGAAAGATGGAACCGGTGCCCGGCGTGTCGATAAGTTGCAGGCCGTCCGCCAGAATGGGGGCCGGCACCGAGACGACGGCGTGGTCTACCCCCTTCTCGTTGCCTGGATTGCCCAGCTCCGTGATGTAGTGCGGCAAATCCTCGACTGCAATCTCCGTGACGGTCCGGTCCAGTTTCACTATGCGAGCCGACGGCTCCCTCCCGTAGCGCACGACGGTGATCGCGGATGTCAGGGGGGTCAAGGCTGTTGGCAGCACTTCGTGACCGATGAGGGCGTTGACCAAAGTGCTCTTGCCACGCTTGAACTCACCGAAGACCACCAAGTTGAAACGGTGTTCGGCGAGCCGAGCACTCGTTCCGCGAAGGACCTCCGCTACATGGTGCTCGGTGTGCCGATCTGCCAGGCATGCGAGCTGGTCGAGTACTTCCCGAAGCTCTCCCGCTGCGGCTGCGTGAGCCCCCATTATGGCGGACCGCCTCGTTCGGCGAAGGCCAGGTGCCGACCCGAAGCCATCGAGATGTACGCTAACATTAGCTACCGCTCCTATGCAATCGTACTCGTAGACAGACACCTAGGAGCCATCAGCCTCGGGGGCGGTTCTCCCCACGGAATGGGAAGGCAGTCCTCCATTGCCTCTACCTTCATTGTACGCCCTGTCGGCTCCCCTCATCAGCCTCGACCCATGGGGAGCCACGCACCAACCTAAGCTCCGAGCCGGGCAAGGCGAAAGAAAGCTCCGAGGCCCACTGCGAGAGCACCAGACGGACTGCCCACCAACGCACACGAGTGCGAACAGAGTGCCCAGCAGCACCGGCACGATGCACCCCCGCATGCCCGAGGTCCGAAGAATCCAGTATGCACCCGACGTCAGGTTCTCGACCACCACGACTCTGTCGTTGCGAAAGGCGAGCAGTACCAAGTCGCCTCGACCCAGTTCGATCTCGCTCCCTGCATCGTCTCTGAACAAAAAGACCCTTCCCAAGCGCGAGCCGCTAAGAAGCACGGCGTGCGTTGACTTGTCTCCCGCTCGCCGCTTCCACGCCATGGCCACGGTGCCTGCGTAGGTAGGAAACACAGCATCGCACTTTCCGCACCGGTAATAGGTCAACTCCCTCGGCACTACCTCCGCTGCCATCTCGGCATGGCACTCGGGGCACACGAGCCAGCTATCGCTTGCCGCCAAGAGATCCCCCGAGATTCGGTGGCCTGGGTGGCGGCATCCGTCTCCGTGAGCGTGGTATCACGTACTGTGCCTCTGACATGGTTCTGCCCCTACTGCTGGCACGAGGTGTCCGAGGGCGACGCAGTGTGCCCGCACTGCAGCGCCAATCTTCGCACGCATCTCGACCTTCCGTACCAGCAGAAGCTCGTACTGGCTCTCGAGCACCCGCTGCCGCAAACGAGGATGACCGTCATTCGCCTGTTGGGAGAGCTCGGAGCGAAGGATGCCGTCCCTGCTCTGGCGGAGCGCTTCGTCGAGACGAGCGATTACTACGAGCTTCGAGCCATCCTGACTGCGGCCCATAGGATCGGGGGAGACGAAGCCAGCGCACTGCTTCGCAGCGCCCTCGATCACCCTTCGGCCCTGGTTCGTAGAGTGGTGCAGGCACTGCTCGAAGGGGAGTGAGCGATTCATCACCTCCGTTCCTCGTCCGCGATGGTTCTGGGCTGTCCACAGAGCTTCCTGAGCGCCTGCTTCCAGCTTCCCACCTCATCTCCCCAAGGCTCACTCTGGAAACGGTAATCATGGTGTCGGATCACTAGATCGAGAGCCTCGGCCAACGCATCCATCTTGGAGATCTCGATGCTACACACCCACACTGCGGTTGGCGCATCACAGAACCTCAGCAGACCTGCAACATGGAGCATACAGAGCCCTGAAGAGGCGCTATAGCGTTCCTGCCAATCCGGCCGTGCGAGCAGTCGGGCCATGTCGGCGCAGGTGCGCTTGGCGTGGTCCTCCATGTCGGCACATGCGGGGCATCTCCTGGGTTTTCGCTGCCCTCGGCCCAACTGGCGCGCCTCGCTCTCGAGCAAGTCCTTGGCGATGATGGAAAGGCCGAGCGGGTCGCCTAGCCTGATGTAATCCTCACAGTGTTCCGGGCACAGACCGCCCGAGCGCCGCAAACGCGCTCGAAAATCGCCGTCATTCACCAGTTCGTGAAACTGCGATTCGATGCGCCGGTGGGCAGCAGCGCGTATCACCGTACAGACCGGGCACCCCTCGTCCGCCATCGCCTGCAGCAGATCGTCGCGCAGGGGGGCGGAGTCCGTCATTCATTCCCCCGGTCAGCCAGCAGGGAGGCCAGCCTGGTCGCAGCCGCCCCGAAGCTGTCCACCGCCCGCTGCAGCCGCTCGCAGGCCTGTGGGGGTGGGGACCCGTAATGCTTCGCAACATGTTGGGGAAGCAGCTCGGCATCAGCCTCATCACGCAAACCCTGTATCAAGACTCGAAGCCTTGCGCGGGTGACTTCTTCGGGCGGCGCTGCACTGCCTTGGTTGCCGAAGAGGGCGCGAACAAGCCGAGTGAGTTCGCCAGAGAGCTCTTCGAGCATCTCGACGCACGCACGCGGATCGCTCAGGGGAGTGAGGGTGCGGCTCCCATTCAGGCCATACCCGAGCGTAGCCATCAGTTCCGTCTGCTCGAGTCGGCTCTGCAGGTACCTGCACGTGCTGAGAACGTGCAGGGCCCAAGGCTCGGAGATGCTCTCGCTCATTATCGACCCCGCATCTTGCCTTCTGCAGGAGCTATCAGCAGGATCGCGGTTCAGCACACGGCTCGGCGAGCTCCATCACCGGGTACAGGCCACGTGTATTGTACTCGACTTGCGCCCAGGCATGGCCGCCGGTCTAGTAGCTCATCACCTTGGTCCCCAGGTCCATCATCTTATCTACCATTCCGGGATCGCCCGGCTTAGTGCCCTCGATCCAGCCGCTCATCGGCGTGATCCCTGCGCGCGTGCTGCACATGCCGCACACGTACACCTCGATCCCGCGGCTCATCGCCTTGCGGAGCCGCTGTTGCGCCTCGGCGAGCCCGCTCGGCACCTTCTTGGCGGCAGTACGCACTCCGCGTACCTGGTAGAAGAGGGTGACGTCGTAGCCTCGGCTCTTGGTGGTCTCGGCGTAGCTGATGGCCATTTCGTTCGCCCATGGGTCGTCGGTCGTGACGGTTATGAAAAGCCGTCCCTTCCCGGATCCTGCGCCCTGGGCCGTTGCCCCTACCACGATTGCCAGCGTGATCGCAGCACACGCGAGCATGCCCAGGATAAAAGGGGTGAGTGTCTTCATCATGCTTCCCTCTTTGACAATCGCTCAGAACCTCCTCCACTCCGAAGTTGGTGCTACGACCCCATGACGAAGTCTTGACAGTCCGGCTCGTTTACATCGGTATAGCCAAACACTAGTTCTAGGAGGCACTCCATGACGAAATACCTCTCCCTCATCCTCGCTTCCGGGGTGGCCATCGCCGGTTCCCAGGCCTTTGCACAAACCCGGACGTTTACCGTCGGGGATGGCGGTGGCAAGGTGACTCAGTCCGTTGTCGTAGAAAGCGTCGCTCAGTTCGAGAACTTCACGGGCAAGACCAGCAAGGTAACGGGAACTCTGAAGATCGATCCGGCCAAGAAGACGGGCAGCGGCAAAGTAGTTATTGACCTCGCCAGCATAGACACGGGAATCGCATTGCGGAACGAGCACATGCGCAGCGAGATGTGGCTGGACACAGCTAAGTATCCACAGGCCGTTTTCGAGGCAACCAGCGTCAAGCACAAGAGAGGCGACGTCTACACGGTGACCGGAAAGCTCACATTTCACGGTGTGACCAGGGCGATGACCACTGAAGTGACCGGCCAATATGTCGAGGCGAGCGAGCAGACCCGCAAGGCCGGTTTCCGAGGGGACGTGGTCAGGTTACGCGGAGCATTCGACCTGAAGCTTGCAGACTATGGGGTGAAGATCCCGGAGCGAACGCGAGGCAAAGTGGCCGAGACGGTCAAGCTGAGCTTCGACATCTACGGATACACGGGCTAGCGGGCTTTGAGGTTTCTGTCCCGGCTCACCGCGACCCTTGCGATCTTGTGCGCCGTAGTATTGGCGCTCGTCCTCATCGTGCTGCCCCAGATGAGCTCGCGAGCAGTCCTCGCGCAGCGAGTGCGTGTTCCGAGCGGAGAGATCGCCACCATCTTCGGGGATGAGCCGACCCCGGTCGGCTCTCCCCAGATGCTAGTCCTCACGGACGAGAAGGCGTACCTGCCAGTAAGGGGTGAGAACGGCGTTCGCTTGGTCGACGAGGCTTACTTAGAGCGCACCGGCACGTATCCTCTGCAGTTGAAGACTGTTCAGTTCTTGGGCAGCATCGTGGGCTGGAGCAGTGCCGCCGGTGTCATCGTGTTCGGGTTGGCATCCTACGTCGCGAGCCGCAAGGCTCGGCGCACGGCCATGACTGGCCGAGCCCCTGGTGCTACGTAATGCCAGGTGCCGAGTGCGACGACTAAGATCCCGGTCCCGAGGCTCCGAAGTCGGTCAGCACCGTGTTCAGGTCGTACAGGTCGGTTGTACGCGTGGCGTCGAAGTCGTCGAAGTAGCGTAGCTCCTCGGATACCGGGGCGCTCGTCGCGCTCAACCCGAAAGTCACCAGGGCCCGGTTCAGGTCCGAGATGTCCACCGAGCCGCTCAGGTTGCTGTCGCCGGCGATCAGTACGAATGTGCCGAGCGCCTGCGAAGCACCTCCCACGCTGACGCCGTCCATCCGGACGCCCAGGAATGGCACACCGAAACCGTGTGCCTGCGACTGCTCCGAAATCACGCTGTCGGCGGTGCCATAGATGCCGAACCGTCCGACGATGTAGCTGACGGGCTTCAACACCATGTCGTAATTCCCGGCCTGAACCGGACCAACCGAGAACCCGCCGTTCGCGTTCACCGGGAAGGTGAAAACGTTGCAGATCTTGCCGTTTTCCTTGTCCAGCAGGCGCAGCTCGTACACCTGCGGCTTGCCGTCTGACAACGCCTTGGATGCGCCGAGCGACCAGCCGCTGAGGGCAATCGTGCCGGTGAGTGTGGTGCCTCCACCACCTACGTTCAGCAGCGTGAAGTACGGCTGATACAGGTCGTTAGGGTGCGGCCCCGCGGCCGGATAGACGGTCGAATACAGTCCGCCCGGCCCGAAGTTGGGCATTCGGGTGTCGTCGGGCGAGATGGTCTCTGCGGTCCACGCCGAGCCGCTGGTCGTGCGCCGGTAGTTGTAGGGCAGCTTCGGCCCGCCTGGTGCGCCCGCGTACCACACGATCTCGCCTACGAGTGAGTAGAAGGTGAACCAGTAGTCGCCCGCCGACAAGTTAACGGCGGTTATCGGGACGCGAACATAGCTGTCGGCAACGAAGCCATTGGCAAAGATCTGCCTACGCGGATAGAGGCTGCTGAGTGTGCCGCTTCCACTCGCCACTTCCGTGCCAGGCGCACCGCCAGGCCCATCGGCGCGGTAGATGCGCCAGCGATAGTCCGTCGGGGTCGGGGTGCCTGCATAGTACGCCACCTCGAAGGCATTGACCGTATCGGCCTTCGCGAGGTGGAAGGCACCCGCGGTCCATCGTTCGGGGTAGTTGCCCCCCTGAGTCTGTTTGCCCGAGATGAAACCGAAGCGCAGCAGCGTCGGGTTGGTCGGGTTGACGGTAGTGGCGTCCAGAGCCGGTGTCGGCGCCCCGGTCGAGTACACGATCCGATCTTGTGCCAAGGCAGAGACAGCCGAGTACACGATGATCGCAACGGCAAGCAATCTCATCACAATCAGCCTCCAAACGTACGGTTCGCTCGCGAGAGCGGTAGCCTAGCGGCTGGGGCCCGTCAGCGCGAAGTTGACCAGAGTCGCGCTGAGGTCCTGCGTTCCCAGCATTCCGTCCCCATTGCAGTCGCGAACCAGCACATAGTTGTCCCACAGCGGCGGGCAGTCGCCGAAAATGGCTTGCCCCCAATGGATAACCGCAGTATTGAGATCGGATATCCCGATTGTGCAGTCTAGATCGGTATCGCCGTTGCGCAGCACGATATCCCCGAGGTCCCGCGTCCCACCGGTCAGCGTCACTACGCCCAAGCTGGCCGGAACGAACGGATGAGCCATGCCCGCCACGTACGGTTGCTCATACGTGTTCTGGCCGTCGCTGCACGAGAAACGCCCGATGACCCAGTGACGCGGATACACCCGAATCTCGTAAGTTCCGTTGCGCACCTTCGAGGTAGTGAAACGACCGCTCGCAGACAGACCGACTGTTTCGACGATCTGAGCCTCGCCTCCAGCCGGGTCCACGAAGACGATATCGAACGCCTGGGGGTTCGCGGTCGAACCCGGCAGCGTATACACGGGAGGCTCGGGCCAGAAAGGAACCTGGATCCGGCCGGTCACGACCGTACCGTCGAAGCCCGAGGTGTCCACCAAGGCGAAGCAAATGTGGTAGAGGTCGCGGCCTTGCTGCTCGTTCGCGGTC
The DNA here is from genome assembly GCA_039961735.1 of Fimbriimonadia bacterium. NCBI lineage: Bacteria > Bacillati > Armatimonadota > Fimbriimonadia > Fimbriimonadia bacterium. Next base: position 11,688 of record JABRVX010000018.1, on the reverse strand, counting down.
CAGCCCGAATAGTCATAGGGCGCCGAGGAACCCAGTTTGTTATAGCCCGCCGTGATGTCGACTCCGAAGGACGGCATGCAGAACATCTTCGTTTCGAACTGCGAGTAGGCCGACCCGGCGGTCGTCTTCCGCCACGCGAAGTTCTGCTTCGAGCCACCTGGCGAGCCCACGTACTGCGGAATGTTGCCGTCGGTCCCGTACACCGTGGCCCAATAGCGTCCCGCGGGCAGTTCGAGCTCGGAGTCGAAGACGATCATGCCGGCACGTGCAGCCTCGAAGGTGTTGGCGAAGGTGCGGGGAGAAGACTGCGCGAGTAGCGAGGCGTAGCTTCCCCCTCCTTGCGCAAGCACGGCTCCCGGTCGTCCGCTATCATCGGCGTACACCTTCCATCCGTACCCTGTCGGAATCTGCCCCTCGCGCTCGAAAAAGAAGACTTCGATCGCGTCGAAGTGGTCGGCTGCCGACAGCACGAACTGGAACGCCGTCCACCGCTCGTCGAAGCCCGGCACCTTCCCCGAATCCATGCCCACCTTCGTTACGATGGGATCAGTCCTATCCGGTGGGCCCGAGCGGGCGTCCAGGACCATTGCCGGCGCCCCTGACGAGGCAACGACCGTCCTCTGAGCCTGTGCGCCCATGGCGGTCAAGGCAGCAATCATGACCACCAAACATCTCGACAGCCGTCGTCTCATGCTTCACCGGCTCGCGCCGCCCTGCACTTGCAGCGCGATCCCCCCAGCTACATGTTACAGCCGATCTGGTGCAACGGCCAGGGTGCGGAGCACCGAAGCCAGTAGTTTTCCGTTGGTGCTAAGGGCTTCTGGCCGGAAATAGGCATCCGATCCCTGCCAATCGGTAATGGTCCCGCCAGCCTCGCGCACGATCGGCACGATGGCCGCGATGTCCCAGCGCGTAACCACTGGGTCCGCCATGATCTCTGCCCGTCCGCTCGCGACCAACACGTGTCCGTACGCGTCCGGAAGCGAGCGGCTCTCGTAGCAGGCATCCCGCAAAGCGTCGTAGCGTGGTCCTTTGCCACATGCGTACACCAGCTTGTGGTCGCCGGTGAGCAGTAGGGCGCGCCCGAGGTCGGCACATTCGGACACCCGAATCGGCCTGCCGTTCAGCGTCGCTCCTCGGCCCTCGGCGGCCGAAACCATCTCATCCAGAGCTGGGAAGTAGGCCGCACCGACACGGGGCAGTCCTTCCACCTCACACGCCACCAGCACCGCATAGGTGGGTATGCCGCGCATGAAAGCCTTCGTGCCGTCTATCGGGTCCACGACCCACCGTACCGGTGCACCCTCTCGAACCTCGCCGAACTCCTCGCCGCAGATGCCATGGTCCGGGTAGAGACGCTGGATGCCGTGCCGAATCAGCTTCTCTGCCGCTCGATCCGCTTCGGTCACCGGTGTGCTGTCGTCCTTAGTCTCCACAGAAACGTTTCCGAAGTAGCCCAAAGTGAGCCGCCCGGCTCGATAAGCCAAGTCAGCGGCAACCTCGCGAAGCTCAACAAGGTTCACGGACATGCCCAAGCGTACCGCAGCCGAAGGACCACACAATCCGGTGTCGAACCGTGGGCCCATGCCCATCCATGTCGTCGAGCACCCGCTCGCTCGCCATCTGCTGGTGCTCCTTCGTGACCGCCGAACGCAGCCGGACGCCTTTCGGCAGTACTCGGTGCGCCTCACCACGCTGCTCGCCTTCGAGGCCACGCGCACGTTGGAGACGTGCGAGGTGCGGGTCGAGACACCGTTGTGCGAGACATCAGGCGAGGTCCTGCGTAGGCCGATCGCTGTCGTACCCATCCTTCGGGCTGGTCTCGGGATGCTAGAAGCGATTGCCAACCTGTTCCCCGAAGTGTCGGTCGGGTACATCGGCCTCGAGCGCGACGAGCGGACCGCGGTGGCCAATCACTACTACTGCAAGTTGCCTAAGCTCGAGGGGAAGGCCGTTCTGCTGTGCGACCCGATGCTGGCAACCGGCGGCAGCGCGTGCCAGGCGGTTCGGCTACTTCAAGACGCAGGCGCGGCCTCGGTGCGAATGCTATGCGTGGTTGCGGCCCCGCAGGGCGTCGAGAAGCTGCTGAACGAATGGCCGCAGGTCGAAATCTTCACCGCCGCGCTGGACGAAGGGCTGGACGAGCGCAAGTACATCGTCCCCGGTCTCGGAGATTTCGGCGACAGATTGTACGGGACGATGTAACGTTTTCGCCCCCCTAGTACTCCTATTCAATGGGGCATGCCCGCATGTCCGGAAAGGAGTATCCCACCATGACCATCAACCCCGTAGACCTGCTCTCGAGCGCCGAAGAGGTCTTGCGCGACCTCGACGAACGGATCGCTAGAGCCGAAGAAGAACGCAAGGCCAAAGCCTTTCTCGATGGGTTGCTCGCCCGACGCGAGCGCGCAGAGGCTCTCGGCCTCGACGACATCATCGCAGAGATTGACGAGCGGTGCAGGGCGGTGGAGGCCTTTCTTGCAGGGACCACCGCACCCGCGCCGGTAGCCGAGGCACCGCCGCCGGCCGAACCTGCCGCGCCTGGCGTTGCCCTCGTCGAGATGGAGCCCGAAGCCGAAGCCGCCGTCAAGGAGGCGGTCGCGGTGCCGCCCGTCACGGAAGTGGCTCCCGATGTAGAAGAGGTCGCGGCCTATCGGCAGGCGCTCGATGCCACCATCGCCGAGATCGAGGTTGTCGCCAAGCCGACGGAGTGGGACGGGCGTGCAATGGCTGCCCTCAAGGCGGTTGCCGCAAGACTTCGAGCCGTGGAAGCTTGGGGTCGCGAGCTCGGTCAGAACGGTCTCGAGGTCGGTAAAGCCGTCAAACGGGTGCGCGACCTGTTCAATCGCCACTATCGCGGCAAGTACCACACCCACGGCTTTCCCATGCACGAGACGCGCACGGCCACTCGCGGCCGATGGGAGATGCTGGCCAACGCCTATTCGCTGCTTGCGAAAGCCGAACAAGCCTACTGGCTTGCGCTCTATGACCAGCAAGACCTCACGGAGCAGGAGCGGAACGATACGCTCACCGCGATCGCCGCGACGGAGGCGCATGTGTATCGCGTGCTAAGGGACGAGTTCGACGGAGCCGCCGACCAGCAGCAGCACGACTTCCACCAGATGCTCGAGCCTATCACCGAGGAGCGGCAGTGGTTCGTCCCCGTGTGGAACCAGAACATGTCCAACTCCGAGGTTGCGCGGCTCGCTGCGGCACTCCCCGAGCACCTGCAGAGCCGTGCAAAGCTGCTGCAGGCTCGCAGACTCCGTGCCCCTGCACTCAAGGCGCTGACCGATCTGATTACCGAGACTCCGGTGCCCGAGGACTTCGAAGAGCGGTTGTGTCAGGTGGTGGCCGAGTGCCTGAAGGCGGGGGTCAAGGTGTCCGATAAGGAGATGCGCACCCACCTGCTTCCGTACTGTGCCATCCTCGAGGAGGCGGAGGACGAGGGAGTGCGGCGAGTAGCGGCGGAAGTCGCCAAGGAGCTGAGTCGGCTCGAACGCAAGCGCATCCCCGAGCCCCCGGAGCCGGAGCAACCGGATGCCGAGCACGATGCCAGATTGGCCGAAGTCGTCGAGCACACACGTGGCAAGGTCATGCTCTTCATGGGCGGCAAGAGGCAAGAGGAACGCAGGCGCCAACTCGAGACGCTACTCGAACTGAAGGAACTCATGTGGCCCGACTTCGAGCACGACTCCAAACCAGCGGAGTTCATGGACGAGGCGCTCAAGGCAGACATCCTGTGCTATCTGATTCGTTGGAGCAGAAAGAACGTGAAGGAAGTGGCCAGAGTGTGCAAGGAGAAAGGCGGCAAGGTGGTTCGTCTGCCCGCTGGCGTGGGTATCCATCGCGTGGTGCAGGACCTCCACGAGCAGCTCGTTGCCAACCGACGAGACGGTTAGAGCCTCGTTGCCGCCCTGGCCCGCTGCCGACGCAGCGGGCCAGGGCGGCTCGGTTACCGGCGCCTCGCGCCCCCGAGGTCGCAAGGTAGAATCCGCCCCGACGGCAAAGCCGCCCGGGAGGTCCTCGCACGGATGTCTGGTAAGCGATATTACATCACCACGCCCATCTACTACGTCAACGCTCGTCCGCACATAGGGACGGCGCTAACCACCCTGGCCGCAGATGTGACGGCTAGGTACAAGAAGATGCGCGGGTTGGACGTGACGTTCCTTACCGGCACCGATGAAAACGCGCCGAAGGTGGCCGAGGCCGCCGAGAAGGCGGGCCAAGCACCGCAGCAGTTCGTTGACGAAGTGGCCCAGGAGTTCCAGACCATCTGGCAGGGGCTGGGCATCCGGTACGACGACTTCATCCGCACCACCGAGGAGCGGCACAAGCGAGTGGTCGCAGAGGTGTTCCGTCGCCTCCAAGCGAAGGGCGACATATACACCGACGACTACGAGGGTTGGTACTGCGTGTCGTGCGAGACCTTTTGGCGGGCCAGCGAGGTGGAAGAAGGTCTCTGCCCGAACCCCGAATGCCGTCGGGCGGTCTCATGGGTGACCGAGACCAACCACTTCTTCCGCCTGTCGGCCTACGCGGACCGCATCAAAGACTACATCCTGGCCAACCCGAACTTTATCCGCCCCGAGTCCCGGCGCAACGAAGTGCTCCGCTTCATCGAATCGGGGCTGCGCGACGCCTGTATTACCCGCGCCAACTCCGGCTGGGGCGTGCCGGTCCCCGGAGACGAGTCGAAGGTGGTGTACGTATGGTTCGACGCACTCATCAACTACCTGTCGGCCACCGGATGGCCGGACGCCTGGAACGAGAGCAATCCATCCGACCTGTGGCCGCCCGACGTCCAGTGGATGGGCAAGGACATTCTGGTACGCTTCCACGCCACTCTTTGGCCTGCCATGCTGATGGGCCTCGGGCTGCCGCTTCCCCAAGTTCTCGTCGGCCACGGATGGATGATGATCGGCGGCGAGAAAATATCTAAGTCCAAAGGCAACACCGTGGAGCCGGTGCAGCTTGCGCGAGAGCTGGCCGATAGGGCGGGCTGTTCGCAGGAGCTTGCGGTGGACGCGGTTCGTCACTACATGGCCCGCGAGATGCCTTTCGCTGCAGACGCCCTCTTCACCATGGAGTCCTTCGACACTCGCTACAACACCGAGCTGGCGAATGACCTCGGAAACGCCGTGCATCGCTCGGTCAGCATGACCCACCGCTATCTGGATGGTCAGGTGCCGGATGCGGAGACCGACCCCACCTTCGTGGAAGCGGCCATGGAGCGAGTTAGGGAGTACGAGCAGGCGATGGATGCCTTCCTGTTGGACAAAGGCGTCGAAGCCGCGTTCGGGCTCGTCTCACAACTAAATCGCTACATAGACGAGATGGCGCCATGGTCCCTCGCCAAGAACGGGGATATCGTGGCACTCCGTGCGGTGATGCGCACCATGCTGGAATCGTGCCGAGTGATCGCCGCGCTATGCGAGCCGGTGATGCCCAGCGCCGCCGCACACATCCGTTCGCAAATCGGCCATTCCAACCCTGCTGGGTGGGAGGAGACACAGCGCTTCGACCTTCTTAAGCCAGGCACGAAGCTCCCGGAGCCGCGACCCGCTTTCCCACGCCTTCAGACTAAGGAGCCTGCTCCGTCTCCCGAGGCCCCGCCGAAGCCCGCCATCCCGGAGATCAGCATTGACGACTTCGCCAAGGTCGAGCTTCGGGTGGCAGACATCGTTACGTGCGAGAAAGTCGAAGGCTCCGACAAACTGCTGAAGATGACCGTGAGAGTGGGTGACGAGGAGAGAAGCCTCGTAGCAGGGATCGCCGAAGCCTACGATCCAACCGACCTCGTCGGAAAGCAGATCGTGATCGTCGCAAACCTGAAGCCCGCCAAGGTGCGGGGGGTACTTTCTCAGGGGATGCTTCTCGCAGCAGACGGGGAGAAAGGGCCGGTGTTGTTGGCGCCATCCGCCCCCACTCCCTCTGGCGCAAGGGTGCACTGATGTCCGAGGTGCGTGATCATGGGCGCGAAGTGCTTCGACTAGAAGCGACCGCTGTGGCTGCCCTCGCCGACTCCCTCGACGACAGCTTCGACCGCGCGGTGACCGCGGTGCTCGGCTGCAAGGGTCGCGTGGTTACCACCGGCATCGGCAAGGCGGGCCACGTGGCGGCGAAGGTTGCCTGGACCCTGACCAGCACCGGCACCCCCAGCCAGTTCCTGCACCCGACAGACGCGCTGCACGGCGACGTAGGGGTAGTGTCACGAGACGAGTTGGTCATCGTGTTCTCCAACTCCGGCGAGACCGACGAGATCCGCGCGCTGCTGCCCGTGCTGCGCGCCATCGGCTGTCGCACGGTGGCGGTGACCGGTAGGCCCGAGTCGGCGCTGGCGAAGAGTTGTGAGATAGTGGTGCCCGTCGTAGTGGAGCGAGAGGCCTGCCCTTACAATCTGGCTCCTACCGCTAGCACCACTGCCATGCTTGCCTTAGGAGACGCTCTCGCCATCACGGTAATGCGGGCGCGGGACTTCAAGCACGACGACTTCGCACGCTTCCATCCGGCTGGCACGCTGGGCCGACGGTTGCTGCTGCGTGTTAGCGATGTCATGCGTACGGGCTCCGAGCTTGCGACGGTACGACAAGGTGCCACCCTTATCGAAGCGATCACCGCGATCACCCGTGCAGGCGCAGGCGCGGCGTGCGTGCTGGACGATGACGGTGTGATGGTAGGACTGATTGCGGACGGCGACATCCGACGAAGTCTGGAGAGAGGTCTCGAACCGAAGTCCACACTGGTGAAAGACGTAATGACGCGCAACCCGAAGCACATCGTCGGCGACCCGTTAGCATCCGAGGCGTTCGAGATCTTCCGCACGCTGCCCGTGAAGATTGGCGAGATGCCAGTATTAGACGAGACGGGCCGCCCGTTGGGAATGCTAATGTTGAAGGATCTTGTCAGGGCAGGCCTGGGATAAGCCGCTTCGCCCTCCGAGAAGTCGCTCCATTCTGTCGCGACAAGGGCTTCCCTACCGTCGGAACCGCCATCGCAGCGAAAACGCCACAAGCCCCACACACATGGCTGCCATGCAACTCGGTTCCGGAATCGGCTCGGGCCGATTTGGATGCCCGTGGCCCCATACTTCGGCCAATCGTCGCCATATACGTCTATCGTGAGGCAGATGTCATCTACCCACACGCGCTCCAGCTCCCAGCCGCCACCGTCTCCCCACAGCACTCGGCCGTGCTCGTCAATCCCGGCGTAGTCCCCTAGGAGACCCCTGCGCCCTGGAACGGAGGTCACCTCGGTGGTGTTCAGAAACAGCTTGTCCCCCGCTCCCCACAACAAGTCCCCACGCTCGTTCAGTGCGATCGGCCCGCCTCGTGGTACGTACCGCCCAGTATCGGATAGGAGATGTTCTCCGTTGTCAGGAACACGTCCTGGCGCCTATAGTCGGGGGCGACTCGCACGTCTCTCGCCCCCCAAGCAACGTCCACCTTGTTGTTGATGGCAGGAGGCCCTGCGTGCGTCCACGCCGCGTCGCCGTACACCTCCCAACTGACATTCCTGTCGTTCGCGTACAGGTGGTTGATCAAGCCCGGCCTTTGCGTCCCAGCGCTCCGCACTCCACAGCACGTCGCCCCAGCCGTTCACGTATGCGAACAGGCCTGCTACCGCCCCCTACTACTGGTACCCAGATGTTGCGCTCGTTCAGAAAGAGCTGGCGCTACCAGCCTGTCACGTCGCCGTTCAGGCTCCACACTACGTCTCCGCTCCGGTTCGTGTCATGGTACGAGCCGTAGCAGTCCCCGCTGAGCCCCTCGCGCAGCTTCTCGTGCAGCCACTGCTCGGCTGCCGCGCCGATGTTCACAGGGAACGGTGGAACCGCTGGACCGGCAGGGCCGCGAACATGCAGGTAGCCCGCCGAGTCCGCGAAGGCGATCCACATGTTGACGCCGTTTACACCGACACATGGGGTAGCTCGTACCTCGCGGGGCTGCTCCCAGAAGTCGTGCAGCACCGTCGCCGTCCCGAACGAACCGAGGTCGTTGACCTTAAGGAACATGCCCCAGCCATCCTGAGTGCCAGCAATCCACGTGCCGAAGTATAGCTGGCCGCCGATGTCTTTGCAGGGATCGGCGAAAACGTGGCCAATGCGGACACTGCGGGTGGGCTCGTTGGGGTCCATGGGGGTCCACCAAGCATCCTCGATGCGATAGGGCTGGCCAAACTGCGTCCACTTCGAGACCAGTTGGCCCTCGTCGGTGTGCTTCACCGCGTAGATGTACCCGCCGCCTTGCTGATTGGGCCCGCTGGCGAAGTACGCAACGGTATCGGCAATGGTCTCGCCCGGGGCAAGCGTGGGCCAGCCCATGCAGGGCGGCCGTGGGCTATCGGGCCATGTGAAGGTGCGCTCAAGCAACTGGTCGAACTGAACCGATCCTCGTAGAACCGACGGAGGTTGCCTGCCAGGTCGGTCACGAACACGTAGCCGCCGACGATGACCTGGGTTTCGCCGACCTGCTCCCAGATGGGGTAGTAGGAGGGAGAGCCGACCAGGCCCGGTAGGTCGGTCCTCTCATACATGATGATCCCTGTGGGCCCGGGCGCGTTGACTTTCAGTGCGACCAACCTGCCCTGTCCCTGCGACGTGACACTGCCCACGATCACCGCAGCGGGCACGATCTCCGAGCCAGGCCCGGGTTCTGCAATGCTAAGGCCCGGACGGTAGAAGGGGCTGCCTCGAACGACGGCGCCAATGTTGACGCTCCACTTCAGCGTCCCGTTGCTCCGCAGGCAGTACACGGTACCGTTGTCGGCTCCGAATGCTAGGCCGTACCCGCCCGTCTCGAACTGAACCAGGCAGGGTGTGGACCGAACAGGGTATCCGACCCAGTACCGCCATGCTAGGGTGGCGCGCTGGCCAGGGTCCGGGTTGTCCCGGTCGATGTTCAGGGCGTAAACGTACCCGTCGTCACAGCCGAAGTACACCCGGTTCACCGGGGACCCGCCTGGGCCGGGGTTCTCGACGGGTCCGAACACCACGCCGGTGTTGATGGGCTGAGCCGAGGGAGTCGTGTAGGTCCACACGGGGCTCCCCGGCAAGATCATCGGCGGCGGCTGACCGGGTGGGGGTGGGGGTAAAACGGTCGCGTAGTCTCGGCAGGCCGTGCGCTCGTAGTTATAGCCCGCCATGTTCCAGGGCGAGTCCTTGATGAGTTCGGTCTGGGCAGTCGCTACCCCCCCCCGCACAGCGGGGCGAGGGTGACGCCCAAACGTGTGACGTCTAGGCCGACGGCCTTCTCCATTCCGTTTCCTTCCTGATGCGTGCCCGCTCCGCAGGCGGCTTGCCCGCGCTCGAGCACGGACATGTAAACGGACTAAGGATTGTTCCCTTATCCCGTAAGCACCATTCTATCAGACTTTCGACCCTCTTTCAAGGGGACCGTTCACACTACCCGCGGAATCTTACGCCGGCTGGGACATTCCCGTTCACGGACGGGGCGCCGCAACTTACATCAAACCGGATTACGCTGCGCCTCTGCCATGAACTGATCTCGGGGTAACCTAGCCGTCATGCGGCGGCCCCACGGGTTCACTCTCATCGAGCTTCTCGTCGTCATCGCCATCATCGCGCTTCTCGCCTCCATCCTGTTCCCGGTGTTCTCGCGCGCTCGGTCACAGGCGCATCGGTCCGCGTGCCTCAACAACCTGATGCAGATGGGCAAAGCGCTGATCCTGTATGCCGACAGCTATGACGGCAAGCTGGTGTGGGTGCCGGACGAGTGGCTGCAGCTCACACCACCCACGCCCACTACTAGCCTACCGGATAAGGCATACTGCCGCCTCGGATGGGCAATGTGGCTGCTGCATCCCTATGCGAAGAGCAACCATATCTACGCATGCCCCGCTGTGCCCGTCGTGAAGGAGCCGGGCGATTGGAGGGTGTGGTTCAGCGCGCCCTGGTTGGAGCGGGGAGTGGAACGCCCCGACAAAGGATGGGCGAACTACATCTCGGACAAGCTGGCGGAGAAGAACCCGGAGCGCGCCCGATACGCCCGTGCCCGTCGGCCCGAACAGGTGGCACACCGGCTCGGCACCAGCGTGTCCAAAGAGGAGTTCATCTTGGACGCCTTTTACGAGGACAGCTTTCCGCGAGACGAGTGGAGCTCCGGCGAGAGCGTGCCGCCGGTCGGGGGCTGGGCCGCACACTACGGCGGGCGGAACCAATTGCATCTGGACCTGCACGCCGCTTGGCAACGCCGCAACGTGCGGCAGTAGCCTAGGGTGAGTGAATCCCCCTGCTCGGAGCGTGTTTGGTCCGAGGACGTTAGGTAACCGGTGTTCGGATGCAGCGAGAACACCTTTGGCCGAAAGCTAAGAGCGTGGCGAGCCTTTTGCTAACTTTACATGACAATCCGGGCCGGCGGCCCACGAACAACGGTTTGCGACCTCTGGCCATCGTCCAAACACCTCGCTGGCCCCGCTACAACAGTTCCCGGAATACAAACTGTGAGCCCAAAACCCGCGCCGGGGCATGACCCCCATAATGCGTGCCGGTGGCGCCGGACGTGGGCAAACCACTCACATTACTTAGCAGCCGGCAGAGGCAACTTCGCTATACACACTGCAGGGCCGTCACGAAGGTCGGGGATGGAGAGGCGGATGCCACCCTCGCGCTCTACCCAGTACGCCCTTTCTCCAGAGTGCAGCCATACCGCACCTGGCCCGGGCGCTGCAATGGGTAGGTTCAAGACGGTACGCCCTGCTCGCCGAACGTGCACGTAGATGGCGTCGTTGGTGTGTGTGGTACCGCCGAAGTCACCAGGCGGCACTGGGCCTCCTCGTGTTCCATACACTGCCTCGCCGTACACCTTTAGCCACGCTCCCATCGCTCGCAGCAGTCGTTGCTGCTCTTCGGGAATCGTGCCATCGGGTGTTGGCCCAACGTTGATTAGGAAGTTGCCGTCACCGCATACTACCTGTGACAGTATTTCGATGAGCCGGTCCTCTGACTTGTACTTGTCACCCGACCGGTAGCTCCACTGCTCGCCGAGCGTCATGCACGTTTCCCAGGGGCGGACCGTATCGTAGGATCCGATATGCTGCTCGGGAGTCAGGTAGTCACCGAGATACCCAGGCTCGGTGCCCGGTTGGGCCGGGCCGACCCGGTTGTTGATCACTAGTTTCGGGTTCTTCGCCATGCAGTACGCCAGCAGATCTGCGGCGCGATCGGGGGTCCAAGGCGCTTCCCACTGCCCATCGAACCATAGCAGCTCAATGGGATAGCGTGTCATCAGTTCGTCGAGGTGCTTCTTCATGTACGGCACGTAGTGCTCGATGTCGGCCCCGGCTTTCGGTTTGGACCCGCCGGGACTGTCCGTCGGCCAGTTCGGATGCCACCAATCCAGTATAGAGTAGTAGGCGCTGAAGTGCAGGCCGTGCTTTCGACAAGCAGCTGCTAGCTCGCCGATGACGTCTCGTCGAAACGGGGTCGAAGCGATGTCGTATTCGGTGGTGTCGCTCGGCCACATGCAGAACCCGTCGTGATGCTTCGAGACCGGCACCACGTAGCGACACCCTGCCTCCTTCGCGAGTCGCATCCAAGAATCGGCATCGAATGCCACAGGGTTGAAACGCTCGTATAAGCGGTCATAGTCCTCGATGGGTACACCTGCCCCGCGCGACCAGCCGATTTCCTGTCCCGACAGGCTGCTAGGCCCCCAGTGGATGAAC